>JBBITJ010000005.1:38446-40917 GCA_037440825.1 Microcaldota archaeon
CCGCCCCGCTCCTCTACCCAGACATGCTCTGGATCGTCTTCCCTCTTTTCGGGACTCTTTTTCTGATGCAGGCCTATTTCGCGAGGCATAACGAATCATTGGGATGGAACACCGCGTTCGCGAACGGGGTGGCGCTCATTTTCGTGGTGTTCGACCTCATGCGCAGAACCTACGGTGCGTCCCAGGAATTCCTTTCATTGCTCTTCTCCGCAGCCAACCTCCCGCACACGCTCGTCATCGCGTTCCTTTTCCTTTACGCGCTGTTCGTGCTCTCCATAAATTTCTTCCGCCTCCTCCCGGATTACCTGAGCTTCTTTCTTTCATCCTATCCTGTCACCACAGGGCTGGCGTACGTCGCGATAGCGATAGTGTATTCCGAAATCCAGCTCAGCGAACCGACCGCTCTCGCAATCCTCGTATTCTATTCCATCCTTTTCCTCGCCCTCTTCGCGTTCAAAACCGTGATGGGAAAGGTGCTCCTGTCCCTCTTCCCTTCCAAAGGGGAGAATCTGGAGCGGGAGTTCAAGAGGAAGCTGGGCAAAGGGGAAATAGAACTCTGAAACTATCCATTTCCGGCTTCGCGTTCCAGCCCGCGTCCATCACTGTCGCCAATGGTGCTACAGTCACGTGGACGAACAACGACGCCGCTCCGCACGCCGTCACAGGGGATTCGTTCGACTCCGGCACGCTTTCGCAGGGGCAGCCCTGCCTCTACACATTCACCCAGGCCGGAGCGTATACGTACGCCTGCAGCATACGCCCGTCCATGAAAGGGACTGTGATGGTCGCAGCAACCTGACTGTTTTCGGTTCAGGGTTTTGCGTTCTGGTTCGAAACCCACTTAAATCAGTCTAACCACTATACAAAATACAAAACGCTAAACCCAAAACCCGAAACCACAAGTGATTCCAATGGCTTTTTATGACCTGATAATCATCGGCGGAGGACCTGCAGGCCTCACCGCAAGCATCTACGCCTCCCGCTCAGGGCTCAAAACCCTCGTAATAGAAAAAGGGAGCGTGGGCGGCCAGCTCGGCGTCACCGCTGTAATAGAGAATTACCCTGGTTATGCCTCGATAGAGGGCGCGAAGCTCACCGAGCTTATGGCAACGCACGCGAAAAAATTCGGGGCAGAGATAATGGAATTCACCGAAGCGCAGGGGCTGGAATTGGAAGGCAAGGTGAAGAAAGTCCAGACCTCCAACGGCACGTTCGAATCCAAATCCATAATCATAGCAACAGGCAACCGCGAGCGCAAATTGGGCGTGAAGGGGGAGAGCGAGCTCAAGGGAAGAGGGGTCAGCTATTGTGCGACCTGCGACGGTCCGTTCTTCAAAGGCAAGGACATCCTCGTAATAGGTGGCGGCAATTCCGCAGTCGGCGAAGCCATCTACTTATCAAAATTCGCTAGCTCCGTTACCGTGGTGCACAGGCGCCTCGAATTCCGCGCGGAAAAGGCATTGGTGGACAAGGCGAAGGAGAACCCCAAAATCAAATTCATCCTCGAAAGCGTCCTGGACGAGATCAAAGGCTCCAATAAGGTGGAAGGGGTGAAGCTCAAGAACGTGAGGACCGGCGCAATCTCCGAAATGAAAACCGACGGCGTTTTCATCTACGTGGGCATGCTTCCGAATTCCGAGCTCGTCAAAGGGAAGCTCGCGTTGGACGAGTGGGGCTACATAATCGCGGACAATTCGCGCAGGACGAGCGTGGAAGGAGTGTTTGCAGCAGGCGACGTCACCAACTCAAAAGTGAAGCAGGTGACCACGGCAACAGGCGACGGCACCATTGCCGCAGTATTCGCGGAAAAATACGTATCAGGCGAGTGAATGCTCTATATCATCACCGCGCTCGCGCTGTTCTTCATACTCCAGCTCGTGATGCCTTCTTCCATATCGCTCATGATCCTGGATCCAATGCACCCGGAGCAGCTCTGGCGCCTGATAACATCCATGTTCCTGCACGCTGACATCGAGCACCTTTTCTTCAACGCCATTTCGCTGTTCTTCTTCGCGCCTGCTGTGGAGCGCACGATAGGAAGGAAGGAGATGTACATCCTGTTCTTCCTCGGAGGGCTCGCAGGCAACCTGCTTTATCTTGCATTGGTCTTTGCAGGAATCTCCCCTCCAATTCCAGCGCTTGGCGCTAGCGGAGCGATTTACGCGATAATGGGCGCAGTGGCGCTGTTCCACCCTGATGCGATAGTGTATGTCTATTTCTTCCCTCTGAAGATGAGGAACGCGGTGATCCTGTGGGTCGCGATAAACCTCTTCTACCTGATGGACTGGTCGAGCGGGATAGGGGGCGCAGCGCACCTCGGAGGCCTGGCGTTCGGCTATCTGTACGCCATCTATTTGCGGGACCACAAAGGGATGGGCTGGCAGTACTACTGATCTCCGGTTTCCAGTCTCGGGTTCCGCGTTTTGGCGGTGTACTTCGCTCAGCTTTCTTGTCTATTCCAAGCCATAAAC
>JBBITJ010000005.1:41017-43815 GCA_037440825.1 Microcaldota archaeon
GCGTTGGCCTTGTCATCCACGTTCAGCTTCACTTCTATCTCGTACGGAATATCGGCCCACATCCTCCCGTGCAGGTGCATGAACGCTAGTTTTGTGTTGCCCAAAAACGGCACGTAATCCGATGGCCCGATGTGTATCTGCCTCTCGTCCAGAGGCACCTTGAGCTGGCTCTGCACGCTCTCCGTCTTTGAAATCTTCTTGCTCTCGAGGCGCTCGCGCTCGAGCATGTTCTTGAAATCCGTGTTCCCTCCGACGTTGAGCTGGTATGTGTGCAGCAAGTCGGCTCCGCGGTCTGCGATGAGCCTGGTGAGCACCCTGTGCACTATTGTCGCCCCGATCATGCCCTTCATGTCATCGCCAATCACTGGAAGCTTCGCTTGTGCGAATCTCCTCTCCCATTTCGGGTTGGAAGCTATGAAAACTGGAATCGCGTTCACGAGCGCGCAATTGGTCTTGAGCGCTATTTCAGCCCAGAACTCCGTGGCCTTCTGGCTTCCCACAGGAAGGTAATTCACGAGTATTTCGGTGCCGCTATTCTTTATCTCGGCAATGATCTCCTTCTCCAGTTCCTCTACAGGCCTTTCCTTCACCGGCTCCACCATGCCTACGAGGTATTTGCCCAGCCCGTCGTAGAGCGGGCTCTGCCTCACCACGACCTGGCTCTTTGGAATCCTCACCCATTGCACCATGTTCGGTTTCGCGTACAGCGCCTCGTCAAGGGTTTTGCCCACCTTGTTGTCGGCGACATCGAACGCGCTGGCTATTTCTATATCGCGCACGTCGTAGCCGCCTATGTCCTGGTGCATTATGCCCACGACCTCGCGCTCCGGGTGCTGCCTGTAATACTCTATGCCCTCTATGAATCCCGCGGCGCAGTTCCCCACGCCTATTATTCCGACCTTGATCTTCCTTGCCATAAACATCACGTCTCTTGAACTATATAACAATTCATTATATAGTTAAGAATTTATAATATTGCAGGCGTAGCATATCCGCAGGTTCCCGGAAGCGAAACGCTTTCGGCCACGCATCCGAAAAGGAGCAGGGAGGCGATAGCCAGCATTATGAGCATCTTCTTCATACTACCACAGCTAGCTAACGCTGGGAGCTATATAATCATTGGGTTTTCAGATGGCTAGGAAATGAGCGCCTTGAGTGCTCCCAGCAGCTGCGGCCTTCCCTTGAGCACCTTCGCAACCGGACCTGCGAACTGCCCCTTCATCACCAGGTCCAGATCATCCTGGGTGATGGTGTTGAATATGTAGTTCAAATCGTCATCCGATACGTGCTCGAGCACCTTCCTGAGCAGAAGGCGCTTCTCCACCTTCTTCCCAGGCCCTGCCCTCCACGTTTTCTCGTATTCGTAGAGCTTCTGCTTGCTGAAGTCCTTCTTCGCGATCGCTTCGTTAGCCACCTTGGCAGCCATTATTCCGGCTTCCATCGCGAGCGCGATTCCTCCACCGTGTATAGGGTCCACCTGCTTTGCGGCAGTTCCCACGACCATGATGTTGTCGTCAACGAACTTGTCCAGCGGCGCGCCCACGCTTATTATGCCCCCGAAATCGAGGAGCGTGCTCGCCTCCTTCATCGCGTCGTTGTCAACTATGAACTTGTCCAGCAGCATCTTCGGGTCTGCGCCCATTATCCCGCTCTTCTTCTTCCAGAGCGAGAGGTTCCCGCCTATCCCTATCCCAACATTCGCCTTCCTGTCCTTCTTCGGGAATATCCACACGTATCCGCGCGGCGCGAGCTCGTTGCCGAAATACAATTCGATGAGGTTCTCGTGGTCGTAAGGCTGCATCTCGTACTGATAGCATGTGTCGACATCATAGAGGTTGTGCACGGTCCTGAATCCTGCCTTCCTCGCTATGTGCGATTCCATGCCTTCGGCGCTTATAACGAGCGGCGCGGTGACATCGTATGCGTCCTTGCCGTACTTCTCAACCTTCACGCCGTTTATCTTCCCGTCCTTCTTCACCAGGTCAACTGCCCGGGTGTAAGCATGAACCTCCGCGCCCTTCTGCACCGCGAGCTCGGCGAGCCACTTGTCGAACATCTTTCTCTCCAGCACCCAGCCGGTGGTGTCCTTGCTCTTCCACACTATCTCCTTTCCGTTCGGCGCGACCACTTTCGCACCGTGAATCTCGGTGGAAATCACTTCCTTCGGCAAATCCAGGCCCTGCGCCACAACCTCGCGCTGCCCCAGCCCCTCGCCGCACCTGACCGGGTTCCCTATGTCCTTCCTTTTGTCTATGACAAGCACGTCGCGCCCTTCCTGCGCGAGTATGCGGGACATCGTGCTTCCTGCAGGTCCAGCCCCGACGATTATCGCGTCGTAATCGTAGCCTTTAGCCATGAGAATCACCTAAAGCCTTTTCCTCGCCTCCTCGGGCAGGTCCTTCACATCTTTCACTCCCTTGTAGAGCTCTATCACGTTCGCCGGGCAGCCCTTTATGCATATCCCGCAGTCCGTGCATTTCTCCGAATATACCTTCATTCTCGTTCCAACCCACTCTATGGCGCTGAACGGGCAGACGGCTGCGCAGCCTGCGCACAGTATGCATCCTGAATGGTCGATCGTTATCATTTTCTCACCATGATTTTGTAATCTAGATACTCAAAAAGGTTTCTCAAAAAGGTTTAAAATGATCTACATGCCGAGCCCCTTGAGCCTGCATCTCCTTCCCTCATCATATTCTCTATTTGCCGAAACCCAGGGGAAACTTATTCTCTGGAACAAGGCGTTTCCACTCAAGTTCCACAGCCCTCCCCGCCTCCATTCCAATATCACTCACATA
>JBBITJ010000005.1:43915-47678 GCA_037440825.1 Microcaldota archaeon
TACTTCTTCATCTTCTCCTCCCCTGTCGCGAGCGCCTCCTTGGGCAAATCGGAGAGGCCCATCATGCTCATCACATTTCCAAGAGGACCCATCTTCTTGGCAGCTTTGAGCTGCTTGTAGAAATTCTCTATCGTGAGCTCCTCGGTTTCTATCTCCTCGAGCTGCTCTTCCTCCTTGATCTTGTCTATCTTCTCTATGAGCCCCTTTATGTCCGGCATGCCCAAAAGCCTTCCCACGAACCTTTTCGCGTCGTAGACCTCAAGGTCATCCGTTTTCTCCCCCACTCCGATGAAAGCTATCTTCGCCTTGGTGGCTGCGACGGCGGAAAGCGCGCCGCCTCCCTTTCCGCTTCCATCCATCTTCGTGACTATCACTCCGGTGATCGGGGAAACCTTGGAGAACTGCTCGGCCTGCCTGCCCGCGACCTGCCCTATGTCCGCATTGAGCACCAAGTAAGTCTCGTCAGGGTGCAGAGCATCCACTATCCCCTTAAGCTCCTTTTCCAATTCCGTGTCGAACGCGTTCCTTCCCGCGGAATCCACTATCACCACTTCCTCTTTGGATTCCTTCAGCGCCTTCTCCACCACCTTTCCGGCAATCTTCTCGCCGAGCGTGGTGTAATAGCGCACCCCTATCTTCTCAGCCAGCTGCCGCAATTGCTCCTGTGCGGCAGGCCTCTCAACGTCCGCCCCGACAAGGGCGACCGAAAGCCCACGGGATTTGTAAAAGTACGCCACCTTTGAAGCCGTCGTGGTCTTTCCGCTGCCGTACAATCCTAGCAGCAGTATCTTGTGCCTGTCCATCCTGGGCTGGTAGCCCTCGCCCATCAGGCCCACGAGCTCGTCGTAAACCACTTTCAATACGTGCTCCCTGAGCGTGAGCGCCTCCATCTTCTCCGCGTGGAGCGCGCGCTGCTCTATTCGTTTGGAAATCTCGAACACTAGCTTTACATTGACGTCGCTGGATATGAGTATGCGCTGCAATTCCTTTATGAGACCCTTGACCGCCGCTTCGTCAACCACAGGAAGGTTGGCGACCTTGGCCAGCGCGTCCCTCAATTTCTTTCCCAAGTCCATGAAGAATGATTTGATTAAAACCCCTTAAAATGATATCCACGCATGAGGCCGCTGGCTGCAGACGCAGTGATAATAAAGGACGGGAAGATTTCAGAAGTGAAATGGTCCAGATAGCTGCAGTGCCGAAGCTCGCCTCGGACCATAATAAAATGATAAACGACTGCCTGGAGCCGGAAAAAGGTAATTACCTCTCTTCCTTCTCGAAGACCGCGATGTCCTCCAAGGTGACCATGTGGTCGCTCTTTATGCCTTTCTTGGCCTGCTTCCTGATCTCGCGCTGGCTCTCGTAGTAGTCGTTGAGCTCCTCCCTTATCTTCT
Organism: Microcaldota archaeon; assembly: GCA_037440825.1. Lineage (GTDB taxonomy): Archaea > Micrarchaeota > Micrarchaeia > Anstonellales > Bilamarchaeaceae > JAHJBR01. The sequence goes on from JBBITJ010000005.1 coordinate 45,310, forward strand.
TGAGCTCCGGCTCTATCCTGGCTATCTCGGCCTGCGCCTCGGCTATGTCGCCCTCGACGAGCTTGGCCTTCCTCCTCGCCTTCTCCACTTCCGCGACCTTCGAGAGCTCGGCCTCTATCTTCTTGACACCCTTCACGAGCTCCTTCTCTATCTTGGGCGTGTAAGCCTGCGTTGCGATCCTGAATTCGAGCGTGCGGAGCTGCTTCCTGAGCGGCCCTATCATGACGTTCTTGGTCTGCTCCAGGAACGGCTCGATCGCCTTCCTCTCCTGCTCCTTGTACCTGAGCCTGCCCTTGATCTTGCTTATCCTTTCCAGAAGCTCCGCTTTCTTGGCTTCAAGGCCTTTGATATAGTCTTCTATGTCTTTGTTCAAATCCGTAATCTCGTCGCTCATCAAATCACTTAACCGTATGAAAATCGAGTATCTTCTTTTTGTATAGGAACGTTTTAAAACATGGTGGCGTCCCTCACATAAGCCTATAATTTCCCTCCATCATGTCGGCAGGCGGTTTTCAGTTCCGAGTCTTCAGTCGCCGGATTGTTGGCGACTGTCTTTTCATGGTGCGCACACTGAAAATCCAGTTCGGAACGCACCGAAAAACGCATAACCCTTTCGCGTCCCTCTATATCCCATGTCCGTCCGCGTAATCCTCGTCGAAACGGAATATTCCTTTAACCTGGGTTCAGTATGCCGCGTTATGAAAAACTTCGGTTTCTCAGAACTCGTGCTGGTCAACCCCAGGTGCGAAACTCGGAATGTGGACGCGTACAAGGGCGCCAAGCACGCAAAAGACATATTGGAAAAGGCGCGGGTCGCGGCCTCGCTGGATGAGGCCGCGGAAGGCTGCGACATCATAGTCGGCACGACCGGGATACGGGTGCGCAACAAGGGGACGATCAGAGGCGTGCTGCCCCTGCGCGCGTTCGCCTCGAAGAAAAAATACTATTCGGGAAAAAGCATCGCGCTGGTTTTCGGAAGGGAAGGCATAGGGCTCACCGAAGACGAGCTTAACAAATGCGACCTCCTCGTGCACGTGGAAACTTCCCCTCATTACCCGGTGCTCAACATCTCCCACGCGGCAGCAATAATTCTCCACTCAATATCCGGCTTCAGGAGCTGTCAGAAGGAGAAGCGCGCCTCCGCGCGCGAGCTCAGGGCGCTGAACATGTTCATGGAAAAAATATCGTCTAAGTTCGAGCGCAAGAACCTGCGTGCCCCCGTCGCACTCAAGCGCGTCCTCTCCAGGGCGCATGCGAACGAGCACGAGGTCAAGGCACTTCTCAACCTGTTCAGGATGGTGAGCGAGATGCTGGAAAAGCAGTGATTATTTCTTCTTCTTTTTTTTCAGCATCTTCTCGACGCGCTCGAAATAGCAGAACGTGAAGGCGTATTCCCTGTAGAACCAGTACATGTAGCCGCCGAAAGCCATTATTCCGAGGATCTCCACTATGGGCTCCACGACTCGGATGAATGCGCTGCCTTCCGGAGGAAGGGTGTCTATGCCGAAATATTCGATGGCCCTGAGCAGGTGGTACGCGGTCATGGGAACCAGACCGGCAATGACCAACATGAAAACGTCCGTGAACCTGCCTTTCATCCTCTGGGAAGTCTTGACAAGGATGACGAGGGGTACGAGCAGTGCCGCAAAGACCGCGACGTGTATAGCCGCACCAAGCGCACTTATTTCAGCCATGCGCTACTATCCGGAACAATCATTTTAAACCCTTAAGGGTGATAACCTAGCGAAACCAAACCCCCAGCACGGCGGCGCATATGGACAAGACGGACAGGAAAGAGAAGGAGAAGGAGCTGCAGAGACTCATTTCGCTGACTTTTGACGAGAATCCGGAAGTGAGGAAGCAGGCCGCCCTCAAGCTCTCGGAAAGCGACGAGCCCGGAGCGACATTCGCGCTCCTCGAGCTCACCTACGACAAGGATGAGAGCGTGAAATCCCTCGTGAGGGAGATACTCTCCAAGAAGCCGCCGCAGGACAAGGATTCGATCTCCTTTGCGGACCTATTCAGCCAGCCGGAAGTCCAGGAGCAGGTGCCTGCCGCAGCGCCCACCCCAGAGGAGGACATGAAGAAAAAGAAGCTGCTCTCCCCGGTGGAGCAGATATTCGAGAAGCGGCTGGGCAAGACCAAGGCCGCGCTGGTGAAGGACAGGATGATGTCCACCATCGAGAAGATTTACATCAAGGCGGTCTCGTCCAAACCCGAGGACTCGCAGAAACGCGAGAAGAGTATGCAGAAGATGCTCACGTCCTACGCGGACATCCTTTCAGGGCTGGACAAGCTAATGTTCGAAGACAGGAATGAGCGCGAGGAGAAGATGGCCGAAGTGCAGACCGTCCAGGAGGCGCAGCCCG
>JBBITJ010000005.1:47778-49261 GCA_037440825.1 Microcaldota archaeon
CCGAGCCGATTCTGGAGGAGATAGGCAACAAGCCCGATTCCTCCAAGATCGCGCAGGACCTTTCCGCGCTCGCGGCGCAGGAAGACACGCGGGATGAGCTGCCCAAGGAACTCTTTCAGGAAGACGATTCCGCTTCGGGCTGGAATAAGTCCGTGTTCAGGAAGGCCTACGAAATCATGATGGCCGCGGATGGCGACGAGGAGGTAATGGAGCAGCAGAGGCAGGACCTCCTCAAGCAGCTCGAGAAGGAAGTGCACCTCGCGTTCAGGCTCGCGAAGCAGCGCTTCAAGTCCGAGAACATAACGCACCTCACGGAACTCAGGGACGGAATGAGGAACGTGAATACCGACATCCTGACTGTGAAATCCTGCGACCTTGGCGAATACGCCAAGACCAAGACCAAGAAGGACACCTACGCGCGCATCACGGTGAATGATTCGGAAGGAAGCGAAGGCGTGGTCTATCTTTTCGACGGAAGGGGCAAGGAGGTGCGCCCAGGCATGATGATAAAAGTGGTTAAGGGCCAGGTCAAGACGTTCAATTTCTCCAAGGAGACCGCGATAACTGTGGGCAAGAAAGGGAGCGTCTATATTGTCCTCTAACCTGTCCGTCCGGCCTCGATCACAGCTATCTTCTCGAAGAAGAATTTCTCTTCGTCCAGTATCCGCGCCGCGAATCCGACCTTCCGCAGCTTCGCCTCGGTGCTCCCTATCCCAGCGAGGCTGCTCTCAATCATCAGCATCGTCCCGTCCTTTTTCAGGAATGCGGGGAATTCATGCAAGAATCGGTCCGTGATCTCCCTGCCGCTCGGTCCTCCGTCGAACGCGAGGTTGAGGTTTCCCTTCACCTTCTCATCTTCGGAAGTGGGCAGGTATGGCGGGTTGAATATGATCGCATCGAACGTTCCGCGGACATCCGAGAACAGGTCGCTTTCCAGGAATTCCGCGTTCATCACCCTGTTTTTCTCCGCGTTCAACCGTGCGTTCCTAACTGCGGAGGGATTCAGATCTACTCCAAGCACCCTGTTCGCCGGATCAGCTTTCGCGCACACCAGCGCCTGAATCCCGCACCCCGTCCCGATGTCCAGCACACGCCCGCGCAACCCTTTCGCGTATTTCGAGAGCAGAAAACTGTCCTCAGCTGGCTCGTAGACGTCCGGGAATACTTCGAGCTCAAGACCGTAGAACTTCACGCCGTCCCCTTCATTTCCTGATCAGCATCTTCCTGGCCTCGCCGACAACGAGAATGGAGGCGGCGGCGCAGAATGCCACTATGGTGTCGGAAAGCGAGAGCGGAACCGTGCCGGCCATCTCCATGAAGAGCCTCACGTTCACGATCGCGAGCTGCACCGCAACCACGGAGATTATGGCGAGCACCATCCACTTGTTGCCCGCGAGCGAGCTGTAGAACGGCTCCTTCCTCGACCTGGAATTGAGGGCGTTGAACGCCTGCATGAGCGCGAACGAAGTGAACGCCATGGTCA
>JBBITJ010000006.1:0-8307 GCA_037440825.1 Microcaldota archaeon
GCGGTGTTCGACGATTCCGAGATAAGGACCACGTTCGTGAGCATACTGGACGACTGGGACGACGACGCCAGGTATTTCTCCGCCTCCGTGCTGGCGAAGGGCAAAGACAATTCCGTGGCTGAGAGGGCGCTTGAGCTGCTCGCCGAGGAGCACGATCCCAAGATGAGGTTCCACCTCCTGAACATAGTGGAGGCGAACAGGGAGCACGCAGTGCCGCTCCTAATCGTGAAGCTGGAGAAGGCGAAGGGGAAGAAGGAGGCTGAGGAGATAGTTTCTGTGCTGCTCAAGGTCGAGAAGGGCGAGAGATTAAAAGAGCTCACAGCCAAAGTAAGGGATAAGCTGGGCGACGCCGCGAAGGCCGCGCTCGACAAGTTCCTCAAGTGATGATCATGGAAGTCGTGAAGATACCTGCTGAAAGAGTGGGCGCGCTGCTCGGTCCCAACGGGGAGACCAAGAAGGCCCTGGAGAAGAAGACGAAAACCAGGATGAAGGTCAGCGAGGACGGGGAAGTGGAGATAGCCGGAAGCAGCGCCGAAGAATTTTTCCTCAAGGACGTGGTGAAGGCGATAGGGAGGGGGTTCAACCCGCAGGACGCTGAGAAGCTCCTCAACGAGAATTACGCGCTGGAGATATTGGATATGAAGGAGTTCTGCAAGGACGAAAAAGATTTGCGGAGGATACGCGGCAGGATAATAGGTGAAGAGGGCAAGATGAAGAGCGAGATAGAGGCCGCGACCGAGACCAAGATTTCCGTTTACGGGTGGACCGTGGGCATAATCGGACCCCACGACACGGTGAATTACGCGAAAAAGGCGGTTTACAAGATAATAGACGGCGCGCAGCTCACCACGGTGTTCAACGAAATCGCTAGGTACAAGAAGGAGATCCTCGCGAACAGGCTGCTCGGGAAATAGCTACGAACGCGTAGATAGAAAAAACACGCCGGAAACGCGGAAAGCTTTATATAACTGTTAGGACCATTAGCCTTCCCAGCACCAGCCCATATCCCTTTTCTTTTGAAAAAAGAAAAGGGCTGAGGGTTTCACCCCAAAAGAAAACCAAGGAATGGAGCAGTTAGTTGGACGCAGGCGATAAGATGGCGGACGTATTCGACAAATTCAAGGAATATTCGGTTGCGGAATTCTTCAAGAAGAACAGGCAGATGCTGGGCTTTTCCGGCAAGATCAAGAGCCTCACCACGATAGTCCATGAATACGTCACTAATTCATTAGACGCGTGCGAGGAGCACGGCATACTCCCTGACATCAGGGTGGAGCTCAAGGAGCTCGAAGGGGGCAACATACTCGTGAGGAACGTGGACAACGGGATAGGGATTCCGGAGAAGCTCATAGGCAAGGCGCTCGGGCAGATGCTCGCAGGCACGAAGTTCGCCAGATACGCGCAACAGAGGGGCCAGCAGGGAATAGGCGCAGCAGGATGCACCATGTACTCCCTGCTCACTACCGGAAAGCCCATTTACGTGGAATCAAGATATAAGGGAACGCTGGTGAAGTGCAACCTCGCGATAGATTTCAAGTCCAACTCCGCTGTGCTCAGCAACGTGGTGAAAGAGGAGAACACGAACGGCACCGGCTTGCTTATAGAGGCGGAGTTCGGGGACGTGAAATACGACACCGGGCCTTACGGGGTTTACGAATATTTGAAGAGGACCGCGCTCGCGAACCCCCACGCGCAGATAACCCTTGTGGAGCCGAACGGAAACACCGTGCTGTTCCCGAGGAGCGACGACAAGCTGCCTCCGAAGCCCAAGGACGTGCTGCCGCACCCGCTCGGAATAACCACCCATGACCTGATAGATTTCGCGAAGAGGGAGAAGGATTCCAATATTTCCGCATTTCTTCAGGAAAGGTTCTCTAGAGTGAGCGCGAACAAGGTATTGGAAGTGAAGGCGCTCGTGCCGGACGTGGATTTCAACAAGGCGCCCAAGGACCTGAGCTGGGAGGAAGCTGACAGGCTCGTCAAAGCGTTCAAGCAGGTGAAGTGGATTTCCCCGGCCACGGACAGCATAGTGCCTGTGGGCAAGGAGCAGATAGAGAAGGCGATGAAGAACATACTCATGCCAGAATTCATTTCCGTGACGGAAAGGAGCCCCAAGGTTTTCCGCGGAGGGATACCATTCATGGTCGAGGCTGCGATAGCGTACGGGGGGAACTCCGGAAAGACGAAGACAGAAGGAGGAAGAAGCGGGGACATTATGAGGTTCGCCAACCGAGTCCCGTTGCTTTTCGACGCTGGAGGCTGCGGGATCACCGAGGCGGTGAAGAACTTGGACTGGAAGAGGTACGGGATAAAGAATTTCGACGATGAAGGCATCACGGTTTTCATAAACTTCGCTTCGGTGCACGTGCCTTACACTGGTGCGGGCAAGCAGGCAATTTCGAACGACGAAGAGATAATAGACGAGATACGGAACGCGGTGCAGGAAGCCGCGCGCGCGATGCAGCGCTATGTTGGCAGCGTGGTGCGCGAACGCGAGAAGGAGAGCAAGAAGAAGGCGGTGCTCAAGTACGCCGAGCAGCTGTCCAAGGACCTCGCGGACCTTTCCGGGGAGAAAAACAGCGAGGAACTGAAGAAGATGCTCATCGCGATCGTGGAGAACAAGTACTCCGGGATTGAGTCCAGGGCTGAAGACGAGAAGGAAGAGAAGAAGGAGAAAATAGAGGAGGAAAAAAGCATTGAAGAGTGATGTTCATGAATCCCAGGAAAGTTGAGGCTAAGGAAACCAAACATGAGACTCTTGTAGGGCTTGGAAGCAAGGAGACGCTCAGCAGGCTCGAGAACATGGGCAAGAAGCTGGTGCAGGAAATCCGCAGCGGCGAAGAACCGAAATTCCAGATGCCGCTCAGGAGCAGGAGCAACATCCTGTATGACGAAGGGATGAAATTCCTGCGCATAGGGGAGAAGAAGGAGGAGAGGAGGTTCGTGAGCGTGGGGCAGGCGAAGAAATTCATGCAGACCATAGCGATCGCGAACAAGACCAAGAAGTTCATAAGCGAGAATTTGCACACCTCGATCAGAGGCTTGTATTACCAGCTCAAATTCACCCTCGGGGAGGACATAGACGAGGAATTGTTTTCAGAGCAGAGCGAATCCAACGAATTGATAGAAGACCTGGAGGTCGCGCTCTCAGTTAAGAGGGAGGATTTCAATCTCACTACGGACAGGAAGGGGGTTGTTGCAGGACCCCTTACTATAAAGGACAAGTTCGCGGGCGAAGAGACGCTGATAGATGCGACGAAGATGGGAAGGAGCGGGTGGATGGTGCCCAGCGACGTGGACAACGGCATGGATTTCGTGGACGTGGATGCTGATTACGTGCTCGTTGTGGAGAAGGACGCGCTCTGGCAGCGCCTGAACGAGGACAAGTTCTGGAAGAAGGAGAACTGCATAATCATAACTCCCAAGGGGCAGGCTTCGCGCGGGACGAGGCGCCTGATAAGGAAGCTGGCGGACAAGGGGCTGCCTATTTACGCATTTACCGATTGCGACGCGTGGGGGTGGTACATCTACTGGACCATCAAAACCGGGAGCATGAACCTCGCTTACCTTGGAAGGGATTTCGCGATTCCGGAGATGAGGTTCCTCGGAGTGACCATGAAGGACATCAACGATTATGACTTCCTGCAGAAGCTCACGATCAATGCGAAGGAAGTGGACTTGAAGAGGGCCGAGGAGATGCTATCCTACCCTTGGATAAACATCCACAAGCAGTGGGTCGAAGAACTCAAGACCGTTCTCAAGACAAAGAAGAAGCTTGAGCAGGACGCCTTGCAGGGGCAGAAGCTTACCTTCGTCGGAGATTACATCACGAAGAAGATTGAGACGAATGATCTGATGCCGTGATTTGGAACTTATGCATAAGCCTCGGTTGAAGAGACCCATGCACTATTTCTAGCGGCAGTATTTCTTGCAATTGGCCGGCGGGCTGATGCACATCTTATTCAGGCTGTAATAGCCGAGGATGTTCGCCGCGTTGCAGCACTCGGTTTCCATGTAGCCGTGCGTGCACAGGTATTTCACGCTGTTCCTGTCCCCTAATTCCGTGTCAGGGCATTTCGCGGTCGCACAGTTGCTCGGGTTCGCAAGCCAGAGGTACTTGGAAAGCACGTCGTACCCGTAAGCCACGCCCCTGCACTCCTTCACGTATGTGTAGAAGTTCGTGTTCCCGCAGCAGTATGTCACGTTCCCTCCGCAATCATTGGCGTTCTTGCTCCTCTGGGAGCCGAACGAGCTTATCCACATGGATTCCGTGGTCGAGGGATAGCCGTTCATCTGGTAGAGCGCCAGGAAAACCGAGTGCCATTCTATGCTGTTGTTGTCGGAAATCCCAAGGTTCCCGAGATTGGAAATAACGAGGGATCTGGCGGAAGGAAGATTGATGTTCATGAACTTGTACGCGTATGCGCACGGCCCGTCGTAAGGCCTGAACGGGTTGAAGTCAGGGTAGCCATCTGAAGTGGTGTTGGATGCGCACAGCCTCGCCACGTCAGGAATCGAGATGCCGTAATCGCGGTAAATGGTTATTGGGTATTCTATCACCTGCGCGAGCCCGTACGCGCAGGTCTTGTTCCCTGAATTCGCGTAGAACGTGCCGCAGCCGCACGAGCCGGAATCCGGATCGGTTATGTTTGTGAGCCCGAGGCTGTTGCATCCGCTGCTGCCTGACGAGACCTCGCTCACTGCGCAGTGGTCGAAGGAGCTTTCCTGCCACACTACTGCCCTGAGCAGCGTGGGATCCATGTCCCAGTTGTCAGCGGCTATTTCTATTGAAGGGAAGTATTTGGTGCAGTACTCCGAGGAGCCGGACGCTGCGTTTATCCCTCTGGGCCCCGTGCCGTTGCCGAAGCAGCCTACGCAGGAGAAGAACGGGTCGCTCTGGGTTATCTCGTAATTGATGAGGGGCTTTATCTCGTTCGCCGAGATGTTCACGAACCTGAACATGTTGGAGTTGTAGGCGAAGTTGCAGTTCTGCGAGCCGTTGGAGAACACAATGGGCATCACCCCGCTTATGTTCTCCCCCAGCCCGGTATAATACGCCTGGCAGAGCCCGAAGTAATTGGTGAACCTCGGCTCGATCTTAGGGGCTGTGAAAGAGCCTGAGCAGGCGCCGAAGTTCGCGTCAGCGAACGCGCAGTCCCTGCACGCAAGCGGTCCTCCTCCGTAGAAGCTGTAAAGCGAGGCGCCTATCACCCCGTTGGAAAGAAGGGCGTCGGCGTACCCGTAAAGCAGGGAATATCCGTTGGCTGCGGTTATGTTGTCCCATGTGCAGGAGTTGTCCGAGCTGTTCGCTGCGTCGAAAAGCACGTACGTTATCACCGACGGCTTGGAATAGTTGTGGAGCATGTGCTTGGAGAACGCGCTCGCAGCCCAGTACATCTTGTCAGGGTTGCAGTCCTTGAAGTTATGGGAATTGAGGCCGTAAGCCACGAGGTCCACGTTGGCCAGCACAGAAGAATCCGAGAGTATGCTGCTGGTGACGTTGTACTCGCTCGTGCCGTTGAGCTTCACGCCCAATGCGATGAGGCACTTGGGGCAGGAGGATTTCATGGAGTTTATCTCGTTCTTCACGAGCGCGTAGTTGCTCGTGTTCGAATCGTCGAGCTCGGACTCGCTCACGATTATCACTGGTCCTGCGCCATTGAGCTCTGCCGCGATTTCCCCTGCGCGCGTGTAGTTTATGTTGGTCTGGTTGCTGTGAAGTATGTAAACAGGGATTATGTTCTTGTCCAGGAAGCATTCGGCGCGGCTCTTCTGCGGAAGCTGGTAGTTCGAGGCATTGCTTCCTATTAACCATTTCACGCTCATCTTCATGGAGTTGTTGCAGTATGTATTGGCGTCGCTGAAGGAGATGTAGGAATGGCCTGCGCCGAACATCATGAGGCGTATGTGCGCGGAAGGGGTGCCGTTCACCAGAGAGGGGTATGTGGTCTCGTTGCATGGCTGGAACGAGCAATTGCCGCCCTTGAGCGAGGAATCGAAGAATATATTGAACGGGAACGAAGGCGTCTTGTTCGTGCACACCATCGCGAGGCACGTGCCGTTGGAATAATTCATTATGTCGTCCGAAGCGTTTAGGGTGAAATTGCCGGGCTTCATCTCGTCCGTGAGCCCTTGTATGCTGGTCCTCAGCTCGCCCTGCGTGCATCCAGCCATCACTATGAGGATGATTGCGAAAGTTGCGATTGTCAGCGAAATCCGATCGGACATGGTCAACCTCCCTTGTTCTTGCAGTTCGTGCACGGCCTGCCCCTCACCACGAAGCCCTGGCCGCAGAACATGCACCTGTGCACATCGGTCTGGAACTCCACGCGCTGCCTCTGCGCCCAACTCTTCAGCCCTTCCGCAATCGACGGGGGCTGCTTGCCCCTCGCCCTCGCCTCCGCATCCCGCTTCGACTTCTCTTTCATGTAGGTGCTGAGCTGGTACGCGGCCTGGGGCACTGCTGCGACCCATCCACCAGGGCCCATCGCGGCCCCTGTCAATGCGGTTCCGACAGTAAGGAGCTTGGAGGATTTCACGCCCTGCCAGCCCCAATAGAGGCTGAAGAGGGTGCCTATCGGAGCCCACATGGGGTTCTCCTTCGGCCCGTAGCCCGTGAGCTCTTCCTGGAAGTGGAGGCGCTTGGCTTCTGCGGCTATCCCCCTTCTTGCCATGGAGAATGTCGCCTGCCTCCTCACATATTCGTCCTCGGAGAAGAACTTCCTCCACCCGTCCGCGTCCCCTGCGCCGTCCATAATGTCCTTCGTGAGGTAGCTCGCTATGCGGGCGGCGAGCCTCCCCCTTCCCGTGTAGTCCACGTACGAGAGGCCAGGGTTCGCTGAATCCGTGAAGTGGTGCACGAACGCGCCTCCCTTGTACTGCATGAAGTCTTCGGGCTTCTGCTTGAGCGCGTTGACTATGTCCATTCCTGAGCGCTGGCTCCTCTGGGTGTGGGACTGCTGCAGGATGGAGCGGAGGCCAGGCACATTGGAAAGGACATTGTATAGCGGATTCGCACCCAAATTTTCAGTTATGAATTTGGGCATGAATTTAGGCGCCTCGTAATAGGGGCTGTTAGGTTCGAACTGTTTCTGGAAAAAGTACGAAAGCATGTTCACGCCAGGTATGAGATTAAGGCCGCGCAGCAGGGATTTGTATGGGTTCAGCGTGCTTAGCGTAACCACCGACTCGAACGGATTTATGAGCGCCCGGTACTTCTGGTATGAGCTGTACGTGACGCTCTGCCAAGGGTTCATCAGGTCGAACGAGCCTTCGGGAGTTATGTTCTTGTCCCATATTGTAGGATAGCCGTACATTGCGGTCTGGAAGCCGCGCATGAGCCTCACGAACGGGCTGCTCAGCATCCAGTTTATAGAGGCCGTGCGGTGGAACGTCTGGCCGAAGAACCAGCCCATCGGACTTAAAAAGCTTCTTTCACTGCCATATTCTTGGCTCTCCGGGTGCATGGCGCCTCCCCTGTGGTACATGGTCTGGAGATACCACTGGCGGCCCCACTGCGTGGAGCTTCCTCTCGGATCCCTCGTCACGGAGTCCATCCATCCCACGAAGAAGCGCTGGAACGAGTTGGAATAGTCGTTGTACGCCTCCTTGAGCTCCTCTATCTCGTCCGCCGAATAGCCGGCCCTCTTGAACTCCTCGTCCAGGTAGCCAGGAGTCTTTATGCGTAGCCTCATGTCGTGGCCGCGCTCGCGGTAGAGCTCGCTCACCGCCACGTTTGAAGACATCGCCTGCGCCACGTCCTTGCCTGCAGCGTAGATCGTGGTTTCCAGGAACGGCACCATGCCTTTCTGTATGAAGTTCCAGCTGCCCGAGTAGATCTTCTCAGCGGTCTTCTCGCCGAGTATTCTCGTAAGGAATTTTCCGAATGAGCCCGTGGGCCTAGGCATCTCCGCCTCGGCAGTGCTTACCAGCTTGACGAAATCCGCGTCCTTCCACAAGGTGTACCAGTCATGCGACCTCGCGCTGTATTCGTATATGAATGCAGTCTTGGCTTCGGAAGAGACCTTCGAGTTCTTCAGGATGGCCTTGACGCGATCCAGCTCCTCCGGAGTCGGGAAGCGCATTGGCTGCGCTTCGGGATTCACGTTCTCGAACATCCTGAGCAGCCTGAACTTGTCCGCGCTCGGTATCGCGAGGTTGTTCAGCTCCTTCAGGAGCTCCTCTGCAGCGCTCTTTGCGGTCTTGAGGCGCTGACAGTATTCCGGAGCGCCGGCGCTCGGGATGCGCTTCCCTTCCGCCTCGTGGGTCGTCGCAAATGATTCCAGTTCATGCATGATGGAAACGAGC
>JBBITJ010000006.1:8407-17571 GCA_037440825.1 Microcaldota archaeon
TAATCATGGGTGTAGATGAAGGGAAGCTTGGAGTTCCTGATCATGTCGTAGGTCACGGACTGGTTCTCCTTCTTGGAGAGGAACTCGAACAACTCCTTCTTGGAAGCAGGGTCGCGGCCGGTCTTCATCCTGAAGTAGTTGTCGAAGCCCTCGCCCATCTTCTTGTAGCTCTCCCAGGTCTCGTTGAAGTGCTTGTACATGTTCACGCGGGAGAAGCGGTCGAACTGCTGCTCGCCCCTCTTCTCGTAGCCCCAGAAGTCGAACTGGTTGCCATTGAGGATCTCGCATGCGCGCTTGTCCATATAGAGCTCCATGAGGTCCCATGCCTTCTCCGGCCTGGGCATGTTGGCCCAGTACTTCTGGCCGCGCACTTCGTGCAGGAGGGTGATGCGCTTGTCCGCCGAACCCACGGACGACCATATAAAATTCATGTCCACCTTCCAGTACTTCTGGTCAGGGAACGATTCGGTTTCCAGATAGTACCATTGGCGCCTCTTCCAGGGCATCGCAGCGGTCTCCTCGGCTTTCTTCGTTGCAAGAATGTCGTAGCCGTAGAGGAACGACTCTGCATTCTTTTCCTTCCTGAACATCGCCTTCCCCTCGCGAGTCATGAGGTCATGGAAGTACGTGTTCATGCGGGTTGAAATCTGGGCGATATCCTCTCCGCCCATCTTGAGGATGTCGCGCACGAAGCTGGCCTTCATCTCTTTTCCGGTCACCGGATCGTGGCTCGTGATGTCGTTCTGGAACTTGTATCCCTGCTTCTTGTTCGTGACCGGATTGGTGATATAGAAATCCGCCCCTGAATCGGCTTCGTCGAGGTACCAGTTGTTGTGCCCGAAGACCTGGCTGGTCATCTTGAGCCATGCGATCTTGAACGCGTCTCCTACGGTCACTTCGTACTCCTCGGGAAGCGCGACGCGCTTGTTCTTTATGAGCGAGGAGATGAACACGGTCTGGTTCATCAGCTCACTGAGCCCCAACGTAATGAAATTGAAATTCTTCCTGGAGCCGTTCTGCTCGTAGTATAGGTTGTTGCGCCCCGCGGTCGTGAAGAACCTGCCTCCGGTTATAGAGCTGCTGAGATCGTAGGGTTGGTCTATGTGGTGCTTGTCGCGGAGGTAGTTCACCATGCGCTCCGCTTTCTCGTAATTGGTGAGGTCCTTCCTGTGATTTATGCTATTTATCTCCCTGAAGAATTCCTCTGTGCCTATGGGTAGCTTAACGTTCTGCGCCTTGGCCACCTGGAGTATGCGGTTCGCGCGCTCTTCCGAGGAGACATCGGTCATGCTGAGCACTTCCATGTACTCCTTTGAGAGCTTGACCTTGGCTATGAGATCCATGAACTCGTGCCTGACGAACATGTTCCTGAAATCCATCGCTTCCAGCTCCAGGATCTCCTTGAGCCGCTCCGCGGCTTTATGGGCCGTCATCTTCTTCTCAAGCTCGGCCTTCATCTGCCGCACGATTTCGATCCACACCGTGTTCTTCACGATCTCTTCGTACATGGACTCGCGCATGTCCTCGTAGAACCTCGTGATGTGGTCTTCGTACGCGAAGAGCTTGCCCAGCTCCATCTTCTTCCCGTCAGTGAGCGATGCGATGCTGTAAAGGGTCTTCTCGAAGCCCTTGAGCTCTCCGGCCCTCGCGCCCATTTTCTCGTATTTCTCGCCCATAGCCGCGCGTATGGGCGTGGACGCCAGCGCCTTGGCCATGCGCGAGGCGGTGCGTACTCCATAGTGGAACGAACCTGTGGCGATGGTGAGATACTGCCCTATGAGCGGGACCTTCCTCACCTGCGCAGTTATCTTCTTAACGAAATTGGACTGACTTCCGGTGACCACTCCGAGGCCCGCGATGGTCTTGTCCAGCATGAGGATCTGGTTCATGACCATGAGGAGTTGGTGGGGGATGCTGCCGAACCTGCCCTTCTCCGCGTCGCGCACCAGCTTCCTCTCGTCCTCAGCTAGGATATCCTTCCAGTTGCCCCCCTGCGCCGCCATGGCCTTCGCGAGGTATTTCTTGATCGCCGAGGCCTTAGAGGCGTCTATGGCGTTCAGGATGTCCTTGCGCACGTTCTTGAAGTCGAACTTGCTGTGGCGCCTGATGATTATTTCCATGAACTTCTTGTCCATTGCGGCAGGCATCCCGAACCGTATGTTTCCCGCTCCCGCGGTGAGGGCGCCGAAAGCCAGCGCCTTGGGCTTGGGCACGCGGGGCACGGATATGTCCATGTAGGAGAGCGGGCTCTTTCCGCTGAAGTACATGGACGCGAGTAGCAGGCCTAGCATTATGAGCCCCGCGAGGCACTGCGGATCAGAGGTGTTCACGCTCGCCGCAATCGCGTTCGCGAACGCGTTCAGCCCGCCCGCGTCCATGTCGAATACGGTTATTTCGCGCACCGAGGGCTTGGTGGTCGAGTTGCCCACGTACTCCATATATATGGTTATGGAGGAGTTCGCATAGATGCTCTTGGGGATCGTGCAGGTCGCGTAGTGGATGGTCATGGGCGTCGTGGCGCCCGTGGCCGGGTCATTGTAATTCACGGTCATGGTCTCGGTGGTGTTCGCGGGATTGCAGATCTCGGTCACGCCATCGCTTATGTTGGTCTTCCCGCCCGTGCGGTTGTAGTAGTAGAAATAGATGCTCGCATTCTCCGCAGGGATGAGCGTCGCGTTTATGGAAATGAGATCCTCGGCCGTGAGGTTGGGCATCTCCGTGGTGCCGTTGAAGAACTTCTTCACTTCCGTGTCGAAGAACGATATGTTCCGCTTGAGCTCCACGGTCTGGTTCACTATGAAGAGGGTGGCGTTTATCGTGCCTTCGGACTCTATCGCGCCTATGTAGGTCGCGAAGCAGGAAGAGCACGCGCTGATCGCGAAAGAATTGCCGGCGAGGATGAGGATGGCGAATAAGGCTGTTGCTATTCGCATACTTTCG
The DNA here is from genome assembly GCA_037440825.1 of Microcaldota archaeon. Classification (GTDB taxonomy): domain Archaea; phylum Micrarchaeota; class Micrarchaeia; order Anstonellales; family Bilamarchaeaceae; genus JAHJBR01. The sequence goes on from JBBITJ010000006.1 coordinate 11,348, forward strand.
CGTCGCATGAGATGATTAGGGATTCCAAGATTTATAAATATGATCTACGCGCGCACCCGCGCCCGTGCACGCGGGCGTGCGCGCGTTCGGTGTTCAGGGTTGCGGATTTCCCGTTCCGGTCAATAGGAATCGAATTTCTCCACGTCTATCTCCTTCTTCTTCACCATCTCCAGCGCGCCTATGTACGCCTTGGCCGCGTTTATCTCGGTTATGCAGGCTATACCCTTGTCCAGGGACGCCCTGCGGATCCTGAATCCATCCGTGGAAGGCTTGCCTCCCTTGCGAGGGGTGTTGATTATGAGACCGACGTCCAGCTTGTTTATTAGCTCTAGCACGTCAGGCTTGCCCTGCCCTATCTTGTGCACGATTTTCGGATTCACCATGTGCTTGGCGGTTCCGGGAGTCGCGTAAACCTCGAAACCGAGCGCGCGTAAGCGCGTCTCCAGTTCCTGCGCGAGTGGCTTGTCCTCGTCCTTCAGGCTCAGGAGCGCGGCGTTCTTCTTCACCTGCAAGCCTGCGGCTGTGAGCGCCTTGTAGTAAGCGAGCTCGTAGGAAGAGGATATTCCCATGCTCTCCCCGATGCTCTTCATCTCCGGCCCCAGCGCCGTATCGAGGCCGGGGAGCTTTATGAACGGGAACACCACGCTCTTCACGGAATAATGCTCCGGTTCCTTGTCCGCGAGCCTGCGCAGCGGCTTGCCCAGCATGACTTCGGTCGCGAGCTTGGCGAGCTTGATGCCGCGCGCCTTGCTTATGAACGGCACCGTGCGCGAGGCGCGGGGGTTCGTTTCGAGTATGTAGACCGTTTCTCCTTTCACGGCGAATTGCATGTTGAAGAACCCCACTATGCCGAGCGCCTTGCATATCTTCTCCACGTAATCCTCTATGGTTCTCTTGTTCGAGTCCGTGAGCCTGATGGACGGATAGACTACGTTCGCGTCCCCGCTGTGCACTCCTGCGTATTCTATGTGCTCCATAATACCTGCGATGAATATGTTTTCTGAATCGCACACCCCGTCCACTTCGCACTCTATCGCGTTGTCCAGGTACTTGTCTATGAGGACAGGGCGCCTCTCGCTCACTTCCACCGCCTCGCTTATGTACTTCTTCAGCTCCTCCGGCGTGTGTATTATCTGCATCGCGCGGCCAGCGATCACGTAGCTGGGCCGGACGACTATCGGATATGTGATGCGCCTTGCGACTTCCAGCGCCTCCTCCTCGCACCTCGCGGTCCCGTTTGCAGGCTGGGGTATTTTCAGCTCCTGCGCGAGAGTGCGGAAGAGCTCGCGGTCTTCCGCGATGTCGATCCCCTTCATGTGCGTGCCCAGTATTTTCGCTTTCCCGTCAAGCTTCACCGCGAGGTTTATGCTGGTCTGGCCTCCGTACTGCACTAGGGCGGGAGTCTCGAGCCCTTCGTTCTCCAGCACGTTCATAACGTCCTCGAACGTGAGGGGCTCGAAATAGAGGCGATCGCTTATGTCGAAGTCCGTGCTCACGGTCTCCGGGTTGTTGTTTATCACGATGCTCTTGATCCCCATTTCCCTTAGGGCGAAGGACGCGTGAACCGTGCAATAGTCGAACTCTATTCCCTGGCCTATGCGTATGGGGCCCGAACCGAGTATCGCGACCTTCTTGCCTTCCAGGGGCTTCGCTTCGTTTTCGCTCTCGTATGTGGAGTAGAAATACGGGGTCTTTGCCTCGAATTCCCCCGCGACCGTGTCCACCATCTTGTAAGTGGGGATTATGCCGTGCTCCTTCCTCATTCTCCTTATTTCGGATTCCGGAATCCCTTTCAGCGAACCGATCTGGGCGTCCGAGAATCCGAGGCGCTTGGCCGCGCGCAGCAGATCCGGGGATATTGGGGAATTGGAGATGGTCTTCTCGAAATCCGCGATGTTCTTGAGCTTGCGCAGGAACCATCTATTTATCCCGGTCTTTTCGGCGATTTCCGCGACCGTCCTGCCTTCGCGCAGCAGCTGGATTATCGCGAACATGCGCAGATCGGTCGGAGGCATGAGGTGCTGTTCGGCGTCCCGGGCTCCGAGTTTCGGGATGCGCGTGTCCAGGCTCCGTATCGCCTTCTGCACCGCCTCCTCGAACGTGCGGCCTATGGCCATCACTTCCCCTGTGCTTTTCATCTGGGTGCCTATCCTGCGGTCTATGTGCTGGAACTTGTCGAAGGGCCAGCGGGGGATCTTCACGACCACGTAATCGAGCGAGGGCTCGAACGAAGCCGGAGTGGTCTGGGTGACCGCGTTCTTCACTTCGTGGAGCTTGTAGCCGAGCGCGAGCTTGGCGGCCACGCGGGCGATGGGGAATCCGGTCGCCTTGCTCGCGAGCGCGGAGGAGCGGGAGAGGCGCGGATTGACCTCTATCACGTAGTATTCCCCGGTGCGCTGGTTGAAGGAGTACTGGATGTTGCAGCTCCCCACTATCCCCAGCTCGTCCACTATCGAGAAGCTGGCGTCTCTGAACATCTGGTGCTCGCGGTCGCTCAGGGTCTGGGAAGGGGCCACGACTATGCTTTCGCCCGTGTGGATGCCCATGGGGTCGAAATTCTCCATGTTGCAGATTATGATCTTATTCCCGTACGCGTCCCTCATCACCTCGTATTCGAACTCGCCCCAACCTGCGACGCTCTTCTCCAGGAGCACCTCCTGAGTGGGGCTCAGGCGCAGGCCGAATTCGAGGAGGTTTCTCAGCTCCTCCTCGTTGTTCGCGAACCCTCCCCCTGTGCCTCCGAGCGTGTATGCCGGGCGGGCGATCACAGGGTAGCCGATTTCTTTTGCCGTTTCCAGTCCCGCGTCAACGGTCTTGACGGTCTTGCTCTCTAGCATGGGCTGGCCGATCCTCTTCATGGATTCCGCGAACGCCTGCCTGCTCTCGCCCTTCTCTATGGATTCAGGACCCGTGCCTATAACTTTGACGCCGTGCTTTTTCAGGATGCCGAGCCTGTGGAGCTCCATGGTGAGGTTGAGCCCGGTCTGTCCGCCCACGTTCCCGAAAATAGCTTCCGGCTTCTCCTTGGCGATTATCCTCTCAAGGAATTCCGGGGTGAGCGGCTCTATGTAGACCGCGTCCGCGATCTCGGAATCGGTCTGTATCGTGGCGGGATTCGAGTTGACGAGCACCGCCTTTATTCCTTCCTCGCGGAAAGCCCTGCACGCCTGCGTCCCGGAGTAATCGAATTCTGCTGCCTGCCCGATCACTATTGGACCGGAACCGATGACCAGAATCTTATTCGGTTTTTTCATCTTTTTTCGAACCTCGAATCCATATTAGTTAGCGAGCGTAGCGAGCGCGATTGGAAGGGGAGGTGGGGAGGACCACAGGAACCCGGGGGGAAACGCACGGTTCCGGATTATAAGTTTCCCCCTGGGTTTGTGATTGGGCTTGTGCATGGAATAACCTGGACTTTTCGCGCTTTTCCGAGAACTAGAATTTGAATTCCTCAAGAGAATTTAAAAAACCGACGCCGCCAAGCTTTTTCGGGCGCATTTATGACGGGCGGGCAAAACGAACGTTTATAATGTTTTTTAACAGAAATATATTCGAATCTCACTACGCTTAAAGGGGATAATGTGGAACCTGAACAAACTCAACCGACTCCGACTTATGCAGAACCCAGGAAGGACAGCATAGAGAAGATAGCGGAGCAGGTTGCTCCGTCCTCCGCTGCGAGCGATGACGAGGCGCTGCTCCAGTTCGTGGAGCAGACCAAGCCCAAGGTATTCGTGATAGGCACTGGGGGAAGCGGGACCAACACTCTGGACAGGCTGTTCGAGCTCAACGTCAAGGACGTAACGCTTGTGGCGATGAACACTGACGTAAGGCACCTCCTCAAGGTGAAGGCGCACAGGAAGCTCCTCCTCGGGAAGAACATAACGAAAGGCCACGGCGCTGGAAGCAACCCCGTGCTCGGAGAGGAGGCGGCCAAGGAGAGCGCGGAGGAGATAAAGCAGCTCCTCAGCGGAGTGAGCATGGCATTCATAACGTGCGGAATGGGCGGAGGCACTGGGACTGGCTCCGCGGCAGTCATCGCGGAGCAGGCCAAGGCTGTAGGGGCGCTGGTCATAAGCATAGTCACGCTGCCGTTCAGCTCCGAAGGCAAGGTGAGGCTGGAGAACGCGCTCAACGGTCTGGAAAGGCTGAGGAAGCACTCCGACACGGTTATAGTCATAAAGAACGACAAGCTCCTCACGCTCGCGCCCAACCTTCCGCTGAACACAGCGTTCAAGGTGTGCGACGAGGTGCTCGCGGGCTCGGTGAAGGGAATTGCGGAGCTCGTCACCAAGGCCGGGCTGGTCAACGTGGATTTCGCGGACCTGAGGACGATACTCACGATGGGAGGATTCGCGGTCATAGGCATAGGCGAGTCCAGCGTGGACGCGAAGGTGGAGGACAGGGCGATGCTGGCCGTGGAGACGGCGCTCAACTCGCCGCTCCTGGACGCGGACATGACTACAGCCAACAGGGCGCTCATAAACGTGGTCGGAGGGGAGGACATGACGCTCAAGGAGGCGGAGCTCGTGGTAGCAGAGACCGCCAAGAGGATACATCCGAACGCGCACATAATATGGGGCGCTAGGATAGATCAGAACGCGCAGAAATCCACGATCAAGGTCATGGTGGTGCTCACGGGCGTGAAGTTCGAGAAGCCGGAATCGGATGCGAACCTCGAGAACCTGGACCTGGATCTCATAGGGTGAAGCTCATGAATCTCGAGATGATAAGCAAGGCGCAGAGGGTCGTTGCGGCGGCCAAGAAGCCGGACAACGAGGAGTTCTCGCGGATAGCCAAGATAACCGGCGCGGGCATGGTGGCCATGGGAGCCATAGGCCTCGCGGTGTCTTTCATATTCAAGTACGTTTGAAGGTGTTTTGATGACGATATACGCGCTGAGGGTAACTACCGGCCAGGAGAAGATAGTCGCCGAGATGCTCGCCAAGAAGGCGAAGGCCGAGAAGCTGGCAATCTACTCCATAGTCGGGACGGAGAGCATAAAGGGATACATATTCGTGGAAAGCGCGGACGAGAACGAAGTGACCAAGCTCGTGCAGAAGATGAAGAACGTGAAGGGATTCATCAAGACCCCCGTCCAGGTCGCAGAGATAGAGAACCTCGTCAAGAGCACCGGCCAGCAGGCAGCCGCGATAAAGATCGGAGACATCGTGGAGATGACTTCCGGGCCTTTCAAGGGCGAGCGCGCGATAGTGAGGAAGACGGATGAAGCGAGGGACGAGCTCACGGTCGAGCTCATGGAGGTCGCGGTGCCCATCCCGGTGACGATAAAGTCCAAGACCGCCAAGCTCTCCCAGAAGGCGGAGGACACTATCTAGTTTTCTTCATTTCCTCTTTTTCCTTATTTTCCGCTCTTTCTTTTCAGATTCTTCCTTTTCGCCCCCTCAGCCTTCGACTTCTCCTGCACAGAGTGGTTGTACACCACACGCGTGGGGAACGGGATTTCTATGCTGTGCGTTCTGAACTGCGAGAGTATGGAACGGTTGACCTCGTCCGCCGCAGGGAGGCGGGAGGCGTAGTTCTTCACTTTGTAGAAGAACTTGAAATTTATCGCGAAGTCTCCGAAAGAGTCCAGCCGGACTATCGGCTCGTAGCTCTTCACGATGTGCTGGCTCTTCTCCGATGCCGAGAGGATCGCCGCCCTTATCACGGAGGAGACGTGCTCCGCGTCCTCATTGTACGCCACACCTATCGTGCCGGACTGGATTATGGTCTCGTCCGGCTTGTAGTAGTTCGTTATTACGCTCTGCGCGAGCTTGGTGTTGGGGATTATCACGTGGTTGTTCTGCAAGGTCAGGAGCTTGGTGCTCCTCCATCCGATCTCCTGTACCATGCCTTCCACGCCCAAATCCGTTGCGATGAAGTCGTCCTTCCTGAGCGGGCGGTCGACCGAGATGTTCACGCCTGCGAAGAAGTTGCCCAACGAATCCTGCAATGCGAGAGCCACTGCGAGGGATGCGATTCCCAGGCCGGCAAGCAGGGGTGTTATCTCTATCCCCAGGTTGCCGAGCACCATCATGAGCGCGACCACGTATATGAAGATGCGGAGCACCTTCTCTATTATCGGGATGAGCTCGTCATCCAGCCTGGATTCGGTCTTGGGCGCGACCTCCTTCTTGTACCACTTGATCACCGTGGAGAGGCCGCGGTCGAGCGCGAACGCCGCCACGAGCATGAGCGCGACCGTGAATAGCTGGCCGAGC
>JBBITJ010000006.1:17671-20222 GCA_037440825.1 Microcaldota archaeon
GTCGAGCGCGAACGCCGCCACGAGCATGAGCGCGACCGTGAATAGCTGGCCGAGCCCTGCGCCGCCCACGCTGATGTCCGGGTAAGTGTAGGCAAGCGCGAGATAGATTGAACCGAACACGACCAGCAGCCGCGCGGGATCCTCCATGCTCTCGAAAAGAATGTCGTCGAAATCCGTCTCGGTCTTGCCTGCCAGCTGCTTGAGCAGCCTGAAGGCGGCTTTGTAGGCCGCATAAAGGAGCGCGGCGAATATCGCCAACAGGATGGCTGCGGCGGTGAATCTTCCTCCTGGAAGCCCGAATATGAAATTCGCGATTTGTTCAAGCATAAATCCACCCGAAAATGCGCATGGTGCAATAATATCTTAGTGTGAAAACATTTTAAATCGGAACGGCGATATTTGCGCATGTCATTGATGAGCGATATCGACGTCATGGAAGCCATGGAGAAGGGCGAGATAAGGATAGATCCTTTCGACAGGAAATTTCTGGGCCCGGACAGCATGGACATACGGCTGGGAAACGAGGTGCTGGTCTCCAAGACGGTCGGAAAGACAATAGACCCGAACAAGCCGGAGAACTTCTTCGAGAGCAGGAAGATAGACGGCGCATTCACGCTGGAGCCCGGGCAGTTCGTGCTCGGCACGACTTCCGAGAGGATATCGCTTTCCGAAGCCATTTCCGCGCAGATAGAGGGAAGATCGAGCCTCGGAAGGCTCGGGATAATGGTGCACATGACGGCGGGGATAATACATGCGGGCTTCGGGGCCAAGGAGCCCAGCGCACTCACTCTTGAGATCTATTCTGTGAATCCGAACAGCGTATACCTTCACGCAGGGATGAAGATAGCGCAATTGTCTTTCTTCAGGCTTAACAGGAAAGCGAGCAAGGGCTATGATTTCATGCCCACGAGCAAGTACGTGCATCAGGACCGCCCGTTGGCGCCCAAGGCGGAGAAGTAGTCATCGGCCGATTTTTATCCTGCCTTTCTCGTTCATTACTGACGCTTCCCCTGCCTCGGCAAACGCGGGAAGATATTCGCACAGGGCGGGCTTAGAGATTGAGATGTTGAGAAGGGAATTGGAGAATGCCGCTTCATCGCCTTCCTGCGAAACCGAGACGTTCTCGCGCAGCCTGATTTTCATCGAATTCCCTGAGCCCATGGCGCACAGCTCCTCTCCCGCATTGTAGATGTCCAGTGCAGAAGACCTAAAAAGTTCGAGATGATATGCGCGGTCCGCGGCTTCCCTTGCACTGAGGAGCGCGGCCAGCGAGATTGAGATTAGGGAAAGGGAAACGAGCGCGAGAATCAGGTACTCGAGCGTCAGTTGTCCTTTCATAGGATCGCTGCATGCGGCGATATTGCGACCTGTTCCGGAAGCGCCGGAGCCGAATCCGCTATCCTGTTTTCCGTGTCCTCCAGGATGTCCTCGGTCCTGTTGCCCACTGCAGCGCTCCCTTTCTCAGCGGAATTCGTGACGCTCAGCGCCACGATCGCGACTACCGCGAGCATGACCGCCACGAGGATTATCATCTCCGCGGAAAGCTGGCCTTTCATTCTCCCACCTCCTACTTTATCATGTTGGCTATGTCCTTGTGCCCTGTGCGTATGAGCTCGGACTTTATATTCTCCCTGCCTTTTTCCTCAGCGTATGCTTCTGCCATGATAACACCTCACCTTATGTACGAAACGTCCTTCTTCTCCGGCTGGTATAGAGCCACGGTCTGCTTCTGGACCTCCTCCTCTATCTTCTTGATTATCTTCTCGCCCTCCTTGGCCTGCTTCTCCAGCTCAGAAAGGTCAACCGTGAAGCCGAAGCGCTTCTCCAGCACATTTATGACGTTGCGCGCCGAGACCGCGTCTACGTAGCTCCCGTGGGTCTCTCCCATTATGCACGCTCCTTTCATGCTGCGCAGGCGGCCGAGCGCGGGAAACAATCCTGCCGCGCCCACTATCGCGCCCTTGGCTTCGCCGAAAACAACACCCACTTTCTTTAATTCTGGTATCATGTGCTTGTGCGTCACCACTGCGAAGACCTTGCGCTTCTCGCTGAGCTTTCCTGTGCTGTATCCGCCTATGGATATGACTTCCTTGGCGCCGAGCTTCTGGGCGTAATCGAGGAGCCTGCCTGCCACCTCGTACTGGCCTTCGGAGGTTAACGCCTGCACGTCGCCTATGAGAAGCAAGAGGTCACGCGAGCCGGCCTTCGCATAGTATATCATGTTCTTTATCGGCCTTATCGCGCCCTTCTTCGTCATTAGCACCTGGTGGGGGAAATGCGGCGAATACACATCAGCGAGCTTCTTGCCCTTCAACTTCGTGATGAGGTACTTGCAGACGACTTGCCCTACTAACCCGATCCCAGGAAGGCCTGTGATAAAGACTGGATCCTTTAGCTCCATCTTCCTTTTCTCTACGATGATGGTGTGTTCCATTAGATCACTGCATTCCCTTCACCTTCCTGCGCTGCGCCGCATACCTGTCCGAAGGATTGAAGCGCGCCGGATGGGCCGAAGACGTTAATGAATTGCAGTGGAATTCTTTTAAAGAAT
>JBBITJ010000006.1:20322-21707 GCA_037440825.1 Microcaldota archaeon
CGCGCCGGATGGGCCGAAGACGTTAATGAATTGCAGTGGAATTCTTTTAAAGAATAGGCTTCGCACACTTTGCATCTGCGCATCTTGAACATATGGCTGAACACCGTGCGGCGGAGCGAACGCGCCCGCTGCCCTTGGCTATATTCCCTCCTTTCACTTCTCCATAGCGTACTCGAACGAGCAGTCCTTCTCCATCGCGGACTTTATCTTGTCGAGCTTCTTCTCGAGCTTCTTGTTGGCCTCCTTGTAATCCGCGGCGAACACTTCGACCTTGTAGCGCGGCGCACCCAAGTAGGTGACGACTGTGTCCTCGTCTGCTATGGCTAGCGCCTTCTTCACGTGGTCGATGCCGCTCGTGCCGAAGCACTTGTACACGAGTTCCGCGGCCACGGACACGCGCGCCTTCTTCATGCTCTTGCGCACGATGTCCACGATCTCCTTCTTGAGATCTTCTGGAATCTGGACGTCCTTGAGCGCATCGTCGTTCTCCAGCGCCTCCTCGAGCGCCGCGAATGCCTCGCCGTAAACCTCTTCGAGCTTCGCAATGAGCTCCGGAAGCTTAATCGCACTCTTGGTCTTCGTAAGCGCCAGCTGGAGGAGCTTGTCCGAGCGCGCTCTGCGCTTCACGGACTCGAGCTTGTTGCGCTTCTCCTCATCGTTCACGCGCCTGAGCGAGACGTCTATCTGCCCCTTCTCGCGGTCCACGCGGAGCACTTTCACTACGACCTTCTGGTTCTCGGATATGAATTCGTGTATGTTCTTTATCCAGCGGGACGCCACTTCGGATACGTGGAGGAAAGCTTCGAGGTTGTTGTACTCTGTGAGCGTGCAGAACGCGCCGTAGGGCATTATCTTCCTTATGGTCGCGAGCACCAGCTCGTTCTCCTCAGGGATGTTCTGCGGCGCCATGAGCAAATCACTCCACGTCCTTCACGTACTTGCCGGAGATGGCGGACTTTCCGCCTGTCGGCTGCGCGATGGTCTCGTTGCAGACCTTACACTTCACGGTCATCGCGGTCGCGCCGAACACCTTCTGCTCGTTCCCGCACTTGCACTTCACTATTATGAACCTTGCCATAGAATCACGCCTTGAGCTCGAGCTTCTTCTTCGTCCTCGTTCCGATTACGCGCTCCTGCTTCTTCTTGCAGTTCTGGCACTCAAGCATTATCTTCTGCCTCTTGCCCTGCTTCTTCACCGTCTTCTCGCCTGCGCGCTTGCTCCCGTGGCCGAGGAGGGAGCGTTCGTGCTTCCTCGTTCCGATCGCCATGGATCTCGCGCGGCCCTTGCTCGCAAGCCTCGCCTTGTGGAGCTGGTGTGAATTGCACTTCGGGCAGTATGTCCTGACCTCTTTTGGATATTTCATTCTAAATCACCTGAAACCGCT
>JBBITJ010000006.1:21807-30347 GCA_037440825.1 Microcaldota archaeon
ACCTGAAACCGCTACTGATTAGTAGATGTGTTCGGCCATCTTGCTCTTGAGAAGCCATTCGGCCTCCTCCTCAGGAAGGAGAATCTCTTCGCCCTCCCTGAACGGCCCGTATATATTATTGTCCAAACCTTTATAAGCATCTATCGTTTTGACGATTTTCACCTTCGTCCTGGGCGGGATGTCGTTTTTGGGCTCGTCGAACATCGAATCTATTATTCCGAACGAATCCGAGGACACCTTCCTGATCTGCGTGAGGAAAAGCCGCTCCTCGTCCGCAAGGCCTTCGGGCTCCTGTTCCAAGAGCGCGGATATCATCAGGAGCTTCTCCTTTCTCTTGGCGACTATGCTCTTGGCCACTTTCCGGATGTTCTCCAGTTCGCGCATCTCAGCGAAGGACTGGTTCTTCATCACCGCGGCTTTTTTCGCCTCTATGAAGAGCCTGAGCTGGGAATAGAAATCCTTCTCCACTTTCACGGGCTCTAGGGACTCCATCTCCTTTTTCTGTATCTCCCTGAGCGCGGAATAAGTGAGCATGAAAAGCATTTTCCATGGAAAATTAATAATTGTTTGGCTAGGAGCACTGCAACTTCAGGGGAACTATTTCTATGCCGTCCTCCATATTCTCAAAAAGGTTGCCGTTTATCTCGAAATCAGTTATCGCTTCTCCGTAGAATCCCGACCCCCGGCCGGTTATGCTCAACGGATGGTTTCGTCCGCCTAGAAATCGAAATTCATGTTGAGGGCGAAGGAGAACTGGGCGAGCAGCAACAGTATAAGCAGTCTGCGCATGGTGTGAATACGGCGACAAGTTTTATATACTTACATAACCCGGCTGAGGGAGACGGTTTCCAGTTCCAGGGCGCCTGCCTTTTTCTCCAGCGCAAGTGGCTTTTCCTCGGCGCGCAATTCCCGCAGCGCTTCCCTTTTGGAGCATTTTCCCAAAAATACGACGATGAAATCCGAGGGGGAGAAATCGTTCTTGGCGAACGCCTTCCTCAGGTCGTTCTCCGAGGAGAGCCAGAGCAGGAATTCCAGCTCCATGGACTTGGCGAGGTTGGACTTTTCCCTGAAAGATTTTTCCGCAAGGGCGTGCGCAAGCTCCAGCTTTTCCAGCCGGCCCGCGAGCTGCGGTGAGATTGGGACTGCTTTCAGCCCTGCGGATTTTGAAATTATCTCGTCCCTCGAAAGGGAGGAAGACAGACGAAGCAGTTTCATAATCTTTTTAAAGATGTCTAAACATATAAATGCTGCTAATTTCTATCGAATCAGCAGGTGAAATTACATGTATCAGTACCATGAATCAAGGACCAAGAAGGTTTCGTCCGGAACCGGAGGAAGCAGAGTGAAGTTCAGGGACAAAAAGCTCGTGCACTGGGGCAACAGGTTCACGGCAACCAAGGTGGGCGACAAGACCGTAACGTCCATGGAGAAGATGAAGGGCGGAAAGGTCAAGGTCAAGCTCAAGAAGGCAAGCACCGTGAACGTGCTCACCAAGCAGGGCATGAAAAAGACCAAGATCCTCGGCGTGATGGAGTCGCACAGGGCAGACTACGCGCGCGAGAACATCATAACCAAGGGCGCAATCCTGAAGACCGAGCTCGGGAAGGTGAAGGTCACCAACCGCGTGGGCCAGGACGGCGTAGTCAACGGCGTCCTGGTGCAGTAAATATTTCTTTTTGCGGTTTTCAGTTTTAGGTTCAGAGTTCCGAAACACGCAACCCAAAACAGGAAACTAACGTATATTTCTGGGCTGGAAGGGCTGCCTCGTGAGAGAAAAGATGATTTGCTCCAGCCGGTCCAATCTTTCCTCGATTTTGTTCAATTTCATTTCCAGGTAATCGGTACGCACGAAATTGTGCGGCTGCTGCTCCACTTCGTCTCCTTTCCTTGTCTTCATGCAATCACGCTTTCTGAGGGGGTTTGGTTTCTATCTTCTTGAAGAGTATCCGGGGCGTCCCGATCTTGTGACCCGCATTCAAGGAAATGTTTCCGAGGTCGCTCCACCCTTTGTTGCCTGCGGCGAGCTGGGCGAGTATCGATTCGCCTGTATTGGGAAGGAATACCGAAAGCAATATTCCCAAATCCTTCACCTGGTTCGCGAGCACCAGGAGCGAGGGGGCTGCGAGCTGCTTGCTCTCCTTTATCTTCTTCCACGGCTCGGCATCCTGGAAGTACTTGTTCGCGTTGCTGGAAAACGCCATCGTCGCGTCCATGGCCTCCTTTATCCTGCACTCTTCCAGGAGCGAAGAGATTTTTGCGCACTGCTGCTTCTGCGACTCTATGAACGCCTTGTCCGCGTCCGAGAGTTCCGCATCAGGTATTTCCGCGGAGAAGTTGTTGGTCAGGAAGACTACGACGCGATTCACGAGGTTGCCCACGTTCGCCACGAGCTCGGAATTGTTCTTGGATATCAGGAGCTTCTCCGAGAAATCGCCGTCGTCGAAAGTCGGGATCTCGCTGATGAAGTAGTAGCGCAGCACGTCCGCACCATACTTGTCCATGAGCGAGAAGGGATCGACTATGTTGCCTATGGACTTGCTCATCTTCTGCCCTTCTACCGTGATGTAGCCGTGCACGAATATCGATTTCGGGACAGGGAGCCCTGCAGAAAGCAGGATTGCGGGCCAGTAGACCGCATGGAAGCGGAGGATGCCTTTTCCTATCACATGCATGTCTGCAGGCCAATATTTGCCGAACTTGTTGTCGTCGGTCCCGTATCCTATTCCTGTGAGGTAGGTGCCGAGCGCGTCGAACCAGACGTACATTATCTGCGAATCGTCGCCAGGAACAGGGACGCCCCAGCCCTTCGCCCTCGAGACGGAGCGGGAGATCGAGAAGTCCTGCAGGCCGCCGCGTATGAACCCTAGCACCTCGTTCTTCCTCCTCTCGGGAAGTATTTTGAGCTCCCCGCTCTCCGCCATCTGCTCCAGCTTTTCCTGGTAGCGGGAGAGCCTGAAGAAGTAATTCTCTTCTTCCACGACTTCGGGCTTCTTCTTGTGCTCCGGGCATACCCCTTCCGGAAGCTCGCTCTCCTCGTAGAATGATTCGCAGCCCACGCAGTAGAGGCCGCGGTATTTCTTCTTGTAAACATCTCCAGACTTGGCGCAGAGCTTCCAGAGCCGGTGCACGCCGGGCCAGTGGTCATTTCGCAAAGAGGTGCGGAGGAAGCTGGTGAATGTGAGACCGATGCGCTCGCCCATCTGTTTGAAAACTGCCGCGTTCTGCTCGCAGAGCTGCGCAGGAGTTATGCCTTTCGCCTCGGCGGCATGGACGTTCTTCAAGCTATTCTCATCGGAGCCCGTGGTGAGCGCGACGTCCTTCCCCGTTGCGCGCCTGTGCCTCGCTATAACATCGGTCTGCACGAATTCTAGCGCGTGGCCTATGTGCGGCGCCGCATTGACGTAGGGAATCGCAGTAGTTATGTAGAACTTGCCGTTATCAGATATAGTGACCACCATGGAACTGGATAAATAGTGGGAGGCGGCATTTATATTTTTTATTCCATTATTCAAACCCATGGCTACGAAAGCGATCCTGTTTGTACTTGACGGATTGGGCGATCTGCCCGCACCGAAGCTCACGCCGCTCCAGATGGCGAAGAAACCTAACCTCGACCGGCTGGCTGCGAACGGGATGAGCGGGCTCATGAGCACGATTTCAAGGGGAATAGTGCCGGGAAGCGACACAGCGCACCTCCAGCTGCTTGGATATGACCCTGAAAAATATTATCCGGGAAGAGGTCCGCTCGAAGCTCTGGGCGCAGGCATAAGGCTGATGGAAGGAGACATTGCGTTCAGGGCGAATTTCGCCACTGTTTCAGGGAGCAGGATAACGGACAGGCGGGCTGGAAGGATAGACACTTCAATAGCGAAGGAGCTGGAAAAGGAAGCGAACATGCAGATAGATGACGTGCAGGTGCTGTTCAAGGCGAGCGTGGAGCACCGCGGTGCGCTCGTGCTCCGCGGAAAGGGGCTGAGCGAAAAAATCTCGCCAACGGATCCGCACCACCTCGGCGATGTCAGGACTTCGGTTCCTCTGGATCCCAGCCCTGAAGCGAAGAGGACTGCGGAGATAGTGAATAAATTCACGAAGCTGGTGAAGGAGAGGCTGGAGAAGCACAGAGTGAATATGGAAAGGAAGGCGAAGAAGCTCCCTATTGCGAACATCGTGCTGCTCAGAGGCGAGGGAACTTACAGGAACGTCCCGCAGTTCGGGCATGTCCACGGAATAAGCGGTGCATGCGTGGCCGGAGGGGCGCTATACAAGGGGGTTTCGCGTTTCGTGGGCCTGGACGTTTTGGACGTGGCTGGCGCCACCGGAACCAAGAATACCGACTTGAAGGCAAAAGGGCTCGCTGCGCGGAAGGCGCTGGAGAAGAACGACTTCGTATTCCTGCATGTGAAAGCCACTGACAGCTTCTCGCACGATGGGGACGCGAAAGGGAAGGCGGATTTCATAGGGAGGGTGGACAGGGAGCTCATCCCGATATTGGAAAGGACAGGCGCTGCGCTCGTGATTACAGGGGACCACAGCACCGCGTGCGTTAGGAAGGACCACACGGGCTACGAGGTGCCCATTCTCGCTTACGAAAACGGGGGAAGAAAGGACGGAGTGAAGAAGTTCGACGAGATAAGCGCAATGGGCGGAGGATTGGGGCATATCCGCGGAAAGGACGTCATGCCCATAATATTGAACATGATAGGCAAGTCGAAGATGTACGGAAGCTGATTCTGGCAAGGGGAGCTTGGACGATAAAGAGAAACGGAACAAGGCAGGACTACGGCAAATAGTGGATTTGATGCGTATGCGCAGTCACCTCCTTGCGTGACGCGCATACGCAGTTTGGGAAAATAAAAAGAGAGGAGTTGCTAAAAGGGGCAAGCGAAGTCGCCCCTGATATGCCCCTTTTAAGTCCTCTGCACGGTCGCGCTCACGCTTCCGACAGCAGTCCGCTTTATGCTCGTGTTTATCTCATTGTCGTAGGTGTACCAGACAATCACGTAGCCCTTGAAGTCCTGCCCGCCAGCCAGGGTGAGCTGGCTGCTGCCGCGCTTGCACGGGATGTTGCTGAACGTGTAGCTCGTTCCTGCCGGAATCGAGGCGCTCACCGCTGTCGCAAGAGAGACGTTCACGTCGTTGGGCGAGTCGAGCGTGCAGGTCACCGCGGACACGTTTATGCCCTGCGCCTGCTTGTTGTGCATCTTGAAGTTCATGTAATCTTTTCCTCCGCTGGCGAACACCTGCGGGGTCGGGTCGTTGCACACGAAGCCCGGCGGGAACGTGCACATTTCAGTCCTGACCTGGGTCTGAGTCATTATGTACAGGGCAACTATGACTATCGCTATCACGAGTATCGCCCAGCCGTAGGTCATCAGGTACTCAATAGCAGCCTGCCCTTTCCGGTTCCTAATTGCATCCATTGGCATCATATCACCCTTGCATAATTACATCAGCATTCCCGTGAAGAACGAATCCAGCGCCGTAGAGACGAGGAAGTACACGAGATATGCCACGATAAGCATCAAGGGGAAATATTTTAAGCCTTGGTTTTTGGAGCCCGTGCGCACCACACCCACCATGAAAGATGAGATGAGAGTGGTTACGAATATCGCCGCGAGCGAGAAGTAGAAGAAATCCGAGGAGGTTATGAGCGGTGCGCTCGGCTTTATGAAAGACGAGACCTGCACCGCGGTCTGCGGAAGGAACGCGAACGACTTCTCCAACACGGAGAGCAGCTTGTTCACCACCGCGAACATAAACGGCGAACCGAGCGAGGCCGCGAATATCACGAATATTTCATATATTATTAGCGATGCTGCGATGTCCTTCCTCAGCATCGCGGTTTCCCTGGCATCCGAGGCAGTCATCTCCAGTATCTTGGCTATCTCGCCTCCTGTGAGCGACGCCTGCTTTACGAGCGCAATCGTCCTTGCCAGCACCACGGAATCGAAGCGCTCGTTCAGCCTGTCCAGCGACGCGTTGAGGGACTCGCCGCTGAACGCGCCCTTTATCACGTTCTTGACCTCTATGCTCAGGAGCCCGAATTCCGGCTTCGCGGCGTACCATATCGCCTGGTCTATGGTCATTCCTGCGCGCACGTTCGCGGCTATGAGGGTGAGGAACTCTGGAAGCACCGACTCGACCGCGTTCCTCCTCGTCTCAGAAAGGACCATGAGTACGGAAAGGACCACCACGTAGAATACGAACGAGGTGGCTATCAGCGAGAGCGCGAGCAAGGCGATTATCGCCACGACCTTCACCGCGAGCGAAGGGAGTGCGAGCGCCGCGAGGGCGTCCCCTATGAAGGAGACCGCGAATTTCTGGCTCGCGGGGATGAGGAAAAGGACCGCGGCTATGAAGAACGCCGAAGTCACCGCGCTCGCGACCACGTAGCCCGCAAACGCCTCAGGGGGCGCCATTATGCCTGCTGAATGTATGCGCCTTCCGAAATCGCGCATCTGCTCCCTGCTGAACACCCTCCCGAGGCTCTCGAAATTCA
Source organism: Microcaldota archaeon (assembly GCA_037440825.1). GTDB lineage: Archaea > Micrarchaeota > Micrarchaeia > Anstonellales > Bilamarchaeaceae > JAHJBR01. The sequence continues at coordinate 28,307 of JBBITJ010000006.1, forward strand.
CGTATTTCATCGGATCACAGGACGAACTTCGGCCTTGAGCTCTCCACTATGCTCAGGAATATGAATTGCACTATGCCTATGAAGGCGAGCACGTATATCAGGGAGGTGGAGTTTATCCCTATCGCGCCGCCGCTCACGAGCGATAGGAGTATTATCGCGAACGCCACACCGAGCGTGGGGAAAATTATGCCGAATATCATGAAGAACATCATTATGGGGTTGAGCTTCTGGCCATACGCCTTGAGGGAGATTGCCTGCTCCCTCGCGATCTGGTTGAGCACGCTCTCCAACGAATTGGCGACGTCCGCTCCGGAGGAGATGGCATTTGCAATCTGCATGGTTATGCGCGCGAACGACTTGCTCGGCGACGCTGCGCCCGCCTCGCGGAACGCCTGGCCCATCGGGACGCCGAGGTTTATCTTGTCCACTATCTTCCTGAACTCCTCGCTCACCACGTGGTAGCCCGAGGACGCGCCGACGAGGCAGTCGAAGAGCGGCATTCCCGCCCTGAGCCCTATGAGCACGTGCCTTCCTGCGAACACCAATTCGGAATCCACATCCCTCTGCCTTCCTATTATCTTCGCCTCGGGGTACATGAGCATGTAGCCGAACGTTCCTGCGAAGAAGAACGGCAGGAAGATGATTGAGAACAGCACGTTCATGTAGATTATGTGCAGGAACATGCCTGCGAGAATCGTGAGCCCCAGCGAGATGTACACTGAAGCGAGAATCGCCTTTTCCAGGAACGCCGACGGGGAGTCGCGCATGTTCGCGAGCGACAGCTTCTTCTTCAGGTCGGGGAAATAAGGCAGCATGGATTCGGCGAAAGAGCGCACCGCGGGCTCCTTCTTCGACACGCGCACGGGCCTGGAAACGTGGGAGGATATGACTTTTTCTTCGTTCATGTTGCGCCTCTGTCCGCATCTGTTGGCTAACTGCCGAAATACTTATTTATGACATCCTTTTTAAGCCCTTCCTCGGCTGCGATGAGCGCGCGGCCTGCGGCTATGAGCTCGAGCCTGTTTATTTTTCCGTTCTCGAACTCCGCATAGCGCTCCGGATCGTTCGCATGCACGTACTGGATCACTTCGTCGTCGCTGCGGCCGAGTATCGCGAGCGCCTTCTCCGCGTCCGTGTCCTCCTTCTCTCCCAGCGCCTCGTACTTCTTCGCCTTCGCCAGCGCGGATATTTCCTTGTTGATCGCGTTCTCGAGCGCGGCGAACTCCGAAGCATAGGTGAACTTTATCTCGCCCAGCCTCTCATCCACCTTCTCCACCACGTTCTTGTCGTTCTTCATGGAGGCGATGCTGCGCACCTTCTCAAGCGAGACCGTGTGCTCGCGAAGGAAGAACGCCTCGTACTTGCCTGCGAGTTCCTGGATCTGCGCCTTCACGGCATCCAGGTCAGCTGCGAACATATCGTAGATCTTCTGCTTCTCCTCCTGCGCCTTGGCGAGCTTGAGCGATGACGAGAATGCCGAGGATGTCTTGGCGAGCTGCTCGCGGTAGGACCGGATTATGCTCTCCTTCGCATCAGCTATCTCCGATTTAAAGCTGGCTTCCAGCAAATTCAGGAAGCTTGTTGCGTAGGAGACCACGCGCTCGGCTGGCGTCGCGTCCTTGCGTGCAAGGGTTTCCCTGAGCGCGCCGAGCTCCTTCTTTATCTCGTCCCTGCGCTCCGCGCTCTTCTCCCTGAAAAGCTCCTTGGTGAGTTCGATCATCCGCTTCTTTATCTCGGTCCCGCTCGCGCTGGTGCCGGTTTCCGGGACGCTGGCCTTGAGCTCGGAGAACTTGCGCTCCGCCTCGCCTTCGGGCGCTGCGGACAGTATCGGAGGAATCGCAATCAGTATGGGCTCGTGCTTCGCGATGTAGGGGATTTCCGAGACCTCGCCTATCGCCTCCTTCGCCTCCTGGGAAAGAGGCTTCTCCTCTTCCATGCTTATGTCCAGTTCCTCTATCGCCTCCTGCTCGCTCTTGCCGGAAGCGATCGCCTCCTCCTTCTTTTTCTCGATCTGCTGCTTCCTCACTTCCTTGAAATCCTC
>JBBITJ010000006.1:30447-45763 GCA_037440825.1 Microcaldota archaeon
GTTCCTCTTTCGCAGCTGACCTGGCAGCTGGTTTCAGGAAACCCAAAACCGGGAACTCGAAACCTTTTTTCTGCTGTGCTGCGGACGGAACCGCTGGCGCAGGTGCGGGTTTTGCAGGAGCTGCGGCTTCGGGCTTCGGCTCCTCCTTCTTCTGGGGTGCGGGGGAGGGCTTCGCTGCAGGTTTTGCTCCAGGCTTCTGCGGAGCTGAGGGCTTCATAGCCTGCTCCTGGCCTTCCAGCATGTAAGTGGGAAGCTCCTTCTGCGCTTTCCTCCCTCCTACTTCCACCTTGCCTGCGACCGGCTGGAACTTGATGCCGCTGGTCTTGGCAATCTTTATCATACGCTCGTAGTCGTTGATGAGCACAAAGTAGTCCTTGTCAACGAATTCCTCGGGCGAAAAGTCTATCGTCTTGGGGAGCAGGACCTCCACTGGAGCAGCCTTCTTGCCCTTTGCCGCAGCTGAAGCCGCCTTCTCTATGCGCTTCACCTCGAAGACAAGCTCGCTGAAGTCCATCGCGATCACAGGCTAGAATTTCCACTTCTCCCCTTTGGCGGCTGCGGAATAAACGTCTTCCTCGTTCGAGTAATAGTGCGAGACTATCCTTCCGACCTGGTCGACCTCAATGTAGTCGTTGGAGACCATCCAGTTGAGCACCTCGGTCTTCTTGTCGAGGTCCTCCTTTATCTCCTTCTCGCTCATGCCTGCGTAGAGGGAAAGGAGGTCCGCGAGCCGCGAAAGCCCGGCGATCTGCCGTATCTCGTCGTTCTTCACGTCCCACCTGTGTATTATCCTGAAATCCCCGTTCTTGAGCATCTCGCCGAACTCGAGCACGCGCCTTATGTTGTAGCGCCTGTGCCTGAAAGTCACGAGCACCCCTGCGAGCGCGTCCAGCATCTCCCTCGGGACGTTTATGGGCGGGTTGGTGAGCCTGCTCACCGCCTGCTCCACGTTGTCCGCGTGCAGCGTCGCGTAAACGGAATGCCCGGTGTGCATGGCCTCGAATAGTATTTCCGCTTCGCGCTGCCTCCTTATTTCTCCGACCACTATTCGGTCAGGGCGCATGCGCAGCGCGTTCACCATGAGGTCGAGCATCGAGACTTCGCCTTTTCCTTCAGGGTTCGGCTCCCTCGTAATCATGGGCACCCAGTGCAGGAACGAGGGCAGCGTGAGCTCCCTCGTGTCTTCTATCGAAATCACGCGCTGGCTCGCGGGAATGAGGCCTGCGAGCGCGTTCAGGAAAGAGGTCTTTCCGCTTCCCGTGCCTCCTGCGATGACGAGCGAGAGCTCGTTCTGGACGCACATCCAGATGAGCGCCGCCACTTCGGGCGAGAGCGTCTTGTTCTTTATGAGCGTGGTTATGCTCCACGGGTTGCGCGAGAATTTCCTTATAGTGAGAGTGTTCCCGAAATTGGACACCGGGAAGAGCGTGGAATTCACCCTGTCCCCGGACGGAAGGTGCGCGTCCAGCAGCGGCTGGAGCACGTTTATCTGCCTTCCCACCTTCCTCGCAATCAGAGACGAATAATCGAAAATCGTCTCCTCGTCCTTGAGCGTGAGGTTGGTCTTGCACCACCCGTATTTCTTGTGGTACACCCAGATGGGCTCGCGGGAATTGTTTATCACCACCTCTTCGAGGCGGTCGTCGGAAAGCAGCGTCTCGATCTCGCCGAGGCCGAGCGCGTTCTGCAATAGATAAGAGGCGAGTATCCTCTTCTTCTCCTCCGTGAGGTTCGGGAAGTTCTTGTCCAGTATCGCGAGCGCGCCGTCCATGAACTTTTTCTTCACGTCCTCGCCCTTCTTGGGGTCGAGCATCTCGGATATGTCTATCTTGACCTCGGAGATGAGCTCCGCGCGCAGCGTCGTCTCCAGGATTATGCGCGTGTACTCCGCTATTCCGGGGATCATCACTTCGTAATAGGGATTGAAATCGTCGCGCCTGATGACCTTTATCTCTACGGGAATCCCGTTGCTCTCGAATCCGTAAGTGTCCAGGATGCTCACGCCCCTGTGCTTCTTCTTCTCTTCAGCCATACCATGCACCTCGCAGCCGAGCACCGGTTTCCAGTCCCATGTCCCCGGCCTCGGACCCCGCCATCATCATCACTCTTCTTCCCACAGCTTTTTAATCAGTTTCCTCAGCTCGTCCCTCTTAGCATCGAAGTCCTGCTGCTCCTTTGCAGTGAGCGTGACGATCTCGCGCACCTCCTCGCCCTTGCGCCGGACCTGCTCGAGCGCCTGCGCAGGGGATCCGGAGCGCAGGTCGATGAGCTCCGCCTCCTTCGAGAGCAGCTTGACCTGCTTCGCCACCTTGGATGCGCTGGCTTCCAGCGCGTCTATGCCTTCCTTTATCTGCTCGAGAAGCTTCTTCTTCTCCATGAGCGAGTCCATGTCCTTGGAGAGCTTTTCCACGCTCTTGTATTCGCCGCTTTCGCGGAACCTGGACAGCGCCTCGTTCAGCCTCTTGTCCAGCCGCTCGGCGTCAGCCGAGACCTTCTCCTGCGCGACCTCGATCTTTTCGAGCTGCGAAACGTATTCATCTATGGTGTGCGACGCCTTCTCCTTTATCTTCTGAAAAGTTGAATATGTCGAGATCTCCTCGTCGAGGGACGAGAATATCGCTCCGCTCTCCTCGGCGAGCCTCTTCCGCTCGTCCGAGACTTTCTTCCTGAGCTCGGAAAGGCTGGATATGAGCTTGTCCATGTTCTCGAACATGAGCGAAGCGTCCTGGACGCTCGCCTGGAGGGATTCCATCTTCTGCTCCAGCGCCTTCCCTTCCGAAAGCAGCACGTCTATCTTCTCGAGCGCCTGGGCGCCGCTGTTTATCTGCGAGAACACGAGCTCTGCGCTCTCGAGCGAGTCCTTTATCTGGGCGGCGCGCGCGAGGTTCTCCTCCATCGCCTTTGAGACTGAAGAAAGCCTCTCCTGCGCCTCCGCGACAGAGCCGCCGAGGGCGCCTATTTCCGCAGTCGCGGATTTGACGTATTCGCGTATCTGCTGCACTTCTGCCTTCGCGTCGGAAACAACCTGCATGGCTGAAGCGAACTCCTTGAGCCCCTCCACTTCGGAATTCATCTTCTCCCTGAGCGCGGCTATCTCGCCCTTGAAGTCCTGTATGGAGTTCTGGAGGGCGGGAAAGTCCACGCCCCGCTTCGAAAGTGAATCTAGGGCCTTGGAGACTTCGGTCTCCATCATTGCCATCTCGGCCTTGAGCGCCTCTATGTCGTCCTTGGCTTCCAGGATCCGCTTCATCCGCGCCTCCATCTCGGAGCCGGTGAGCTCGCCCTTGCTCTTTTCGAACTGCTCGCGCATGAATTTCATCGAGTCGCGCAGCTCGCCGAGCTTCCCCCGTATCTCCTCGAGCGAATCAAGGGTCTTGTAATAGTCCTCCTCGCTCAGGTGCCTGAGCTCCTGGCTCTCCGTGCTCCGCTTCCAGATGTCGTCTATCGAGGACATCAGCTTGGAGTATCTGGCACCGAAATCGTCCTTGAGGGACATTATGTCCTTCATCCTTTCGCGCGAGGTCTCCTCCGCGATGCGTATCTGCTGGATGAGCTGGGCTTTTTCGGAAGTGAATTCGGCTTTCTCCGCGTCCAGCTTCTCCTCCGTCGGGGAAAGCCATTTCAGGTATATCTTCGTGAGCTGGTACTCTATGGAGATGATACCCTGATCTTCGAGCGCGTGCGCCCATTCCTCTATGGTCGCTATAGGTATGTTCAGAAGCCGGGAAGCGAGGGTTATCTCTATTTTGCCTTTTTCCCTCACGAGTTTTATGAGCGCGTCAACTCCCGTGGATATGAGCATCTCGCCAAATTCCATGCCTCACATTGGAAGTCATACTTAATAAAGTTTTATATTCAATATTGGAGAAGTAACCTCGTTAATTTGCAATCTTTGCAATCCGGACTGCGTGTTCATTATGCTTGCTGATGCTGAAACGAAAATAAGGAAGCTGGAAAAGGGACCGCTCCAGCGCTTCAAGAACCAGAATGCGGTGCTGAAGAAATACGGCGAGGACGGGCTCAAGGTCTACAAGGCGGCGGACGGGAAGAAGACGGTCGCGCAGATAGCGGCTGAAACCGGCGTTGGAGAGGAGCTCGCGAAGGAGATCGCCGAATGGCTTGTCGAAAGCGGCATGGCCGAGTCGGAAGCCGAGGCGGCTGCCGAAGCCGCATCTGCGCGCAAGAGCAAGCTCAGGGAGATCGTGGAGAGCGAATCCGCGCCTCCTGCGGAACCGAAGAAGGGAACTGCCAAGGTCGCTTATCTCCAGGTTCCGGAAGAGGAAGACGAAATCATACCGATAACTGCAGGCGGCGCGCAGAAAATGGCGCCTCAGGAACAGGAGCTTGCAAAACCCGAAACCATGGCTAAACCGAAAGCTCCTGAGCCCAAGCCGGCTCCGGAAGAAGAGGAAGAGATAGCGCCTGTTCCTGAGAAGGAAGAGGAAATCGCGCCAGTGGAGCCGGAAGCTGCTCCGCCCGCGGAGGAGAAAGCTGAGGAAGAAGAGAATAAGGAAGAGGCGCCTGCGCATGCTGAAGAGGATAAGGAAGCCCCCCACGGGGATGAGCAGGAGGAGGCTGAGGAAGAGGAGCTCACCCCTGTGGAGAAGACGATAAAGGAGAAGTACGGGGACGTGGGGCTCAAGGTTTACGCGCTCATAGACGGCCAGAAGACGGCGGAAGAGATAATGAGCGAGACAGGGGTGAGCGAGGCCAAGCTCATAGAGATGCTCGAGTACATGGAAAAGCAGGGCATAATCAAGCTCGAGCACCCCGAAGCGAAGGCGGCTGAGGAGGCGCAAGAGGAGAAGGAGAAATTCGCCCCCCTCGCTGACCAGGGCAGTGCAGCGCAGGCCAAGGAACCAAATCCTGTGGAGGTCCCTTCGAAGCTGCCGATAGACATGATAAAAGGATTCCAGATAAAGACGGACATAGTGCTGAAATTCGGGGAGAAGGGCACGAAGCTGCTGGACGCGATAGACGGGAAGGCGAGCGAGGTGGACCTCAGCGTCAAGCTCGGCATACCCATATACGAGGTGCGGGACATACTCTCATATTTCTCCGCCAAGGGAGTGGTCAAGACAAGGCAGCTCAGCAGGAACGACGTGGCGAAGCTTTACGGGGACGACTGCTTCGCGGTGTACAAGAAATACGGCAGGGAAGGCGTGCTGCTCTACGAACTGATAGGCAAGGACATGGGCATAAGACAGATGGCCAAGATGGTCACGACGCAGAAGGACAGGTTCGCCGAGATGTTCGTGTTCATACATAAGGTGCTCGGAGTGGACATCCCAATAGACCGCGACGTCATATTCGCGCAGCTGGAAGGGAAAAAATAGCGCGGAAAAGAGAAAAGGCGGAACCCGCACGCGGTGCGGGACCGAAGGGAAAAAATTACCTCTTCTTTTTCTTCGCTTTCTTCTTCGCCTTTGATGCCTTCTTCGGGCTTGAGGATTTCTTCCCGAGTATCTTGTTCTGCTCCGCCTTGCTCACGCCTTCGAACAGTATCGAGGACGCTGAAAGGTGGAGGGCTTTCACCATCTTGGACACGCTGTCCAAGCTGAGATACCTCTTGAGCGCGAGCCCCTTCTCCGCTATCTTTTCGGAGCCTGCGTAGAAAGCCCCCTTCATCTTCTTAATGACATACCTTACTGACATGCAATCACCGCGTTTCATTCTAGCGGTAGATATATAAAACTTGTGGTGAATAACCCACGGCTGAAGCCGTAATAAGACAAAATAAGGATCGGGTTTCCCGCTCGCATCAACTAATCGAACGAGGTGCGCACGGTCTTGAAAAACACGATTTTCCCTTCCTTCGGGATTGCGTAAACGAGCTCCTTGCGCACTTCAGCTGCCTTCTTCATGTCCGCCTCGAGCTCCCCGACTGAGGCAGCCCAGCCCTGCTGCACCACCTTCAGGAGGTACTGCGTCCTGTCCTCGCCGGGCCTGAAGCCCTTGCGGTAGACGCGCATCCACGGCTCTGCCGTGAATGACTGGCGCGTTATGTAGCCGTTCCTGCGCAGCTGCTTCAGCACCGCGTACTTTTCTTCGGCCAGCGGATCTTCGGCCTTCGCCTTTTCCATGAGCGAACGGAAATCCTCGCCCTCGAGCTTCAGCTTCCCTTTCTCCATGAAATAGAGGACTTCCAGGGGATGCGCGATTATTTTTCCGCCCTCCTCCACGCCGAGCCCGTAGTTCCTGTAAAGATTCTCCGCTTCCGCGCGAGGCAGCTCGATCGGCTTCATGGACTCACCTGGAGTCGCGGCCCCCTTCGGTTTCCTGTTTCGGGTTTTCGGTTTCCGGTTGCGGGTTTTTGGTTCCGGGTTTCGGCTCAGGGGATGATTTGTCCGCTTGGTCCTGGCGGTAGTTCCTGAACATCGCGACGAACGAGTCTATGCTCTCCTTCGGCACGTTCGAGAATATGACCTCTATCGCGCCCGTGCCAGCCGTATCTATCATTATCGTGCCGAGACCGAAAAGCAAGTCGATTAGCGAATACTGCGTCTTTATCCCGTCTATCTTGTTGAACGGTATCACGACCATCTTGCTCAGCACCACTCCCTCTTTTACGGTGACGATCTCGTCTTCAACGTGGATGTAGCTCTGCTGGAAATAGAGGAACGCGAGCCCGGACGCGATGAAGTTCAGCACGAGCAGCGCGAACATCGCCTGGTAGACGTTGAATTTCACAAACGGCGCGGCGAGCATGAGCAGCCCGGAGAGGAGCAGGAACGCGATGAAGAACGAGGCGTAATAAACCCTGCCCGAAGGCTTGAGATAGATGCTGCTGGACATGCTTTCTGATATGGCGGCAAAATTTAAACAGGTATCCTTTGCGTTGCAGGTTCCGCGTTGCGGATTTTGGCGATTACAGCAGCCCGAAATAACTTTTCGGTCTGCAGTCTAGCGAACCTCCTCGCGCAGATAGTTTCAGTGAACCGAATTACTTTGTCGGTTTGCCATAGCAAGAACGAAACCGGAAACTGAAAACTGGGAACCCCGCCGTGCTTCCCCCACCGCTACTTCCGCGGCATGAATATGCGCGTGTTCCCGTCCTTCGAGCTTATCGCGACGGATTCCACGAACCCGAGGTCCTCGAGCTTCGCGAGGTAGTTGCGCACCGAGCGCTCGTTCATCTTCAGCCGCGCGTAGAGCTCTCCGCTCTGTATGCGCCGCGCCTTGCGTATCTCAGCGAGCACGTGGCGCTCCTCTTTCGTGAGGCTCCGCTCCTGCGCTGCGCGGAGGAGATCCTGCGCCGCTGTTTTGACCTTTTCCACGTGCCTTGCCTCGATTTTCGCGGCGCCCTCCTTGTCCGCCTCCTTCGCGGACAGCCAGAGCGCGTTTATGCCGAGCCGCGAGTCCCCTCCGTTCCTCGCGGCGAAGCCTGCGCACAATCCCAACGCGTCCTCGTCCAGGGAGCCGGGCACGAGCCCCAGCTTGGCGCGTTCGCGCAATATATCCTTGAGCTGCGCCGGCGAATAGGGGGCGAACTTGAGCACGGACTGGAGCAAGGAGCTCCGTATTCTGCTGTCCAGCTTCGCTATGAAATCGTCCCTGTTGGTTATCGCGATGACCGTGCAGTCCACGCCGAAATTCTCGCGCATGCGCAGCAGGTCGTAGAGTATGCCGTTCTTCTCCTCGGCTGGAAGCATGTCCATGTCGTCCAGCACAACCACGGGAATCTTGTTCCCCTTCTTCAGCATCTCCACCGCGTAAGCGAGCAGTTCGTCCGCGCTCCTTCCCCTCCTGGAAACGGCGTAGTCAAGGGAAGAGAGCATCTCGCCGAGTATCGAATAGCGGTAGCCCTGCTCAGCGCAGTTCACGTAGACAGGGTGGGCGCGAACGGTCGCTTCCTTGAGCTGGCCAGCCACGTGGCGCGCGAGCGTCGTCTTGCCCGTGCCCGGCGGGCCGTGGAGTATCATGCTCGAAGCCCTCCTGCCCTTCATAATCGGCGCGAGGTTGAGCGCGATCTCCTTCGTCTCTGCCTCGCGATGGAGGATTTCAGGGGGAAGGAAATCCGGGGCGAAGACGGATTCATTTCTGAATATGGTCTGCGAGGAATCGAGTTTCCTGAAAATGTTCATGAATATTTATGGGGGACGGGCTTAAATTGTTTTCCTGCCCGTGATGGAATAGGAATAGCCGATGGACGGATCCCCGCGCGCAAGGAGCAGCCTCATCGTGTCAGACACGATGTCCCGTATTTCCTGGCACAGGCCGCTCTCGCACGCGATCTTGAAGAGCCGCTTGGTTATCACGAAGCTCCTCCTGTCCCTGGACGCGAAGTCCAACATCGAGAACGTGACTGCCACCAGGTAATCTCTCTCGTCAGAAGAGAGCTTTTCCAAGTCTTTCATCGCGACCAGCTTGCACGAGAGGTAGTCGAAGAATACGGATGTGGAGGCACCGTCCCTAGCCGAAAGCATGATGTCGAAGTGCCTGGTGGTCTCGAGCATCGTTATCGTCTCGAGGTCCTTCCTCTCCTCTGGATTATGCGTGAATTCCATGAGCAGGCCGAGCAGCGCGCGCTTCCTGTCCGGATCAGTGATCTCCATGTTGCAGAAGCTCGAGAACACGAGCTTCCTGGCGGAATGGAGGGGGAGCTCGCAGCTCGACATCATTGAGCGGAGCTTTTCATGGTTGCCCAACAGGCCTTCGTGCATGGGCATGCGCCTCATTTTCAGAGCATCTGCTCTGCGAGAAGAAGTAGCAACTGCCTGCAATGCCTGTTCGCCTTCCACATGTGTTCTATGCGTGGAAAAAATTTATATCCCTACTGCCTGCGTTTCCAGTATCTTTCCATGTCCGTGACGAAATATTGGGATTTGCCGCATTCCGGGCACCTCGCGTCCTTGCCTATGCTTATCTGGGTGACTTCGAACCCGAACCTCTTCACCAGCATCGCCTTGCAGCTGTAGCAGTACGTGCTCTCGGTCTCGACGTCCGTGCGGTTTCCAGTGTACGCGTAGCGCACTCCTTCCTCGAACGCTATCTCCCTCGCCTTCCTCAGGGATTCCAGCGAGGTCGCCGGAACGTTCATCATCCTGTATGACGGATAAAAGCCGATGAAATGCACCGGGATGTTCTTGTCCACGTCCGCTATCCATTTCGAAAGCGCCCGCAGCTCGTCCTCTGAATCGTTCATTCCGGGAATCACCAGGTTTATGATTTCTATGTGCATTACCTTGTGGAGCGCCTTTATGCTCTGCAGCACCGCTTCGAGCTTCGCGTTGCCCATGACATCCGTGTATATCTTCTGGTTGAAGCCCTTGAGGTCTATGCGCGAGGCGTCTATGAGCGGCTTCATTTCATTTATCGCGGCGGGAGTCATGTAGCCGTTCGTGACGAATATGTTGAATAACCCTTTCGGCTTCGCCAGCCTCGCGGTGTCCAGCGCGTATTCCATGAAAATGGTTGGTTCGGTGTATGTGTAGGCTATGCCGTCCGCACGCTCCGCTTCCGCGAGCTCCGCCATCTTTTTCGGAGGAATGTCCTCGCCTGCTATGTTGTCCCTTTGCTGGGATATGTCCCAATTCTGGCAATTTGCTGCAGCGATGAAATTCGCCAGGTAGGAGTGCTCGCCCTCCACCTCCATGTTGTAGACGTAGCCGGAATATTCCCGTTTCGCGATCCTGAATACCGGCACCAGCCAGTGCGTTTCCGTTTCCCAGAATTTCAGGCTTCTCCGGCTGCGCGGATCATGGGCTTGCCGCAGTCCGGGGGAAATGAACGATTGCCTGAGCTCCTTCGCTTTCAGCTTGACATAGTAAAGTGTGGACTGGCTTACAACCCTCCCTTCAATACTCTTTTTCTTCGGAGGATTCCAGACGTGGAAACTCGGGAGGTATCCGCACCTTAAGAAGAGGTAGTATATGCCCAATGCTAGCTTTTTCGAGACCGTGTTTGCCGCGATGCTGTCCTTCATTACCGCGCCGTCGCCTTCCACGTATGCTGAAAGAAATGCCCGAATCACGGTTTCCGGTGAGGATGAGATAATGGAGGGAATTTTTTTGTTCGCTGCCCCGCTGCCGCACAGCCGGCGGAACAGGAGTGCGAGCGGCGAGCTCCACGCTTCCACGCACAGCGTGGTGCGCCGCCTGCGGATGATTGGGGCAACGCCGAATTTCTTCCTCAGCAGCAAAGCCGTCTTTTCAGCTGCCTCGGCCTCGTGCAGGCCGAACGAGAATATGAGCCCGTGGGAATTAGGCCTGCTCCTGAGGCTCGCGACGCTTCCTTCCGCACAGTAATAGCCGAGCAGCTGCGCCACGCCTTCGTCCACATTTATTTTCGCAGGGATGCCGCCGTCCTTTCCGCCATTGAAATGCACTTTTCCCCGTTCTTCCATAATCGCTATCTTGTAGAAGAAATCGTCCTCGCTTATGCCTTTCCTTTCTAGGCTGCCCCACAGCTTCCGGACGTATGTTGGATGGAGCCCGAATATCTTTTCGACTGCTGAGGATGAGATCCCGCTCTTTTTCATCTCCACTATCCGTTTCAGCACAGCACTGCTGGTTTTCCTGGATTTCTTTCCCAAGGCGGAGTGACCCCTAAGGAGGGCTGCAACGTCCAATATCGCATTTCTTCCTCCTTTCGCACCGAGCTTAGGAACTAACAGCAGGTCACCTTTCTTCAGCTCCCCTGCCGGCTTTTTGGATATTGCTCCATCCTTGAAGACGAATATTCCGTGCTCAGGGGTGCATTCGATCGCAGGCGCGTGCCTTGGCTGGATAGAGCATATCGTGCCTCTGTAATAGTGCCTGAACACCTTCCTTATGCTTCTAAAGGCGCCTGAATGCGAAACAGTCGCTCTTCCGCTCACTTTCCCTATTTCCGCGTCTTGGGTGCGGAGCACGTCCTCCGCCTCGTCGAACAGTTCATCAATGAATTTGGGTTCATGGTCGTTTATCACTGCTGTGCCAGGAGTGAAGCAATAGAGGCAGCGGAAATTGCATCCGACAGTGGAGAACGAGAGCGTGCGCGTGCCCGGCATGAAATGGTAGAACGGCTTCTTCTCTATCGGGTCCATCGCTACTGCGATGGCTTTCCCGTAGTTTATGGAATAGAGGGTGCCGGAGGCGTTCTTGCGCACCCCGCAGAAGCCCTTGCCGCCTTCAGGGATATGGCAGAGCCGGTTGCACAGGAAGCAGTTCACTGACTTGTCTGGATTTTTCGAATATAAGATGGCTTCCTTCATGTGCGGGAATTGGGGACTGAAGTATAAATAAGTGCGGTTTTGGGTTTTGCGTTCAGGGTTCCGGAAATGCAAAACTGGAAACGCGAAACTGGAGGCTGCATGATGCTTCCAGCACAGCTCTATGAGCACACGATTATGAGCGGGGCTGTGCCTGCCTGCGCTATCGAGCCGAGCGCGCCCTCGCGGTAGCTGAAAATCACGCTGTCGAACTGCACGAGCTGGCCCGCCTGCGCGCAATAGGAGCCCGGAAGCTCGAACGAGACCGTCTTCCTTTCCCCTGAATTGAAAGCCACTGGCGGCGCGAACGCGGCCGTGTTGCCGTCCAGGCTCACGGATTCCAGGTAAAGCGTGTTGAACCCGGAATTCTTCAGCGAAAGGGTCACGATTGTAGTGCGGTTCAAGCACACTGAAGCGGAGAAGCCGGAATTGAGCCGCGAAGCGTCGAAGAAGTCCCCTCGGTTGCCTGAGCCTGAGTTGCCCTGGGCAGGAGGATAGAGCTCCGAGCCATTGGCGAAGTAGAACCCGTAATCGGAATTCAGGCATGCGGAGTTGTTGGAGATGAGGTTGGCGCTTCCGCGCACGTTGAAGCCCAGTCCGTTGAAGCGCGCAAAGTTCTCGGTTATAAGATTGTATTTCGCATAGGGGTCTGTGGAGAATCCGTCCCCGCATCCTGAAACCGTATTGTTCCTGAACGTGGAATTTGAGGCGCCGTCCGAAAGCGAGATGCCTGCCTGCGACATGCCGCTCACGTTGTTGTGCCTCACCATATACCTGTAGAGCCCGGACGCGTTGGACGAGCCCTCGGCGCGCACCACTATCCCGGATGCGCCGCTGCCCTCCACGGTGTTGCCGTCTATGTAGCAGTAGCCGTAATGCGCGATTTCCATCCCGATGCCCAGCGGATAGCGGATCGTGTTGTTCCGCACGTAGCACGAGCTGCCTTCAGGAATCGAGCCGGGCCTGGAGATTGCCCTGATGCCGTCTTCCGCGTTCTCCGCGTAATTGTTCTCGACGATGAAATCGAATATCGAATCCGCTTCGAGCGCAACGCCCGTGTTGTAGAATGAGTTCCCGGAAACGGAGACTCCTGCGGCGCCGTTGAGCAATATGGACGAATTGAGATTCTCGAAGAGTATGCCGCTCAGCGAAAGACCGTGCAACGGCGTTCCTCCGTTGTCGTAGAGGATGCCTGCGCTTCCGCCTTCTATGCTGCCTTCAGAAACGGAAACGTTCGAAGACGAGAGTATGCGCACTGCTGCGGAGCAGTTGCCTGCGCACGTCACGAAATGGCCGCCGAGGTCCAGCGATACGTTGTCCGAGTCTATCTCAAAGCAGTTGCCCTCGCTGTAATTGACGTCGTTCTCGAGCCTGTACGGCCCGGGGTAGGTGAGCATGCCGCATGAGAAGAGCTTCTGCGAGCCGACCACGAAGCGCACCGATGAAGAGCCGATTCCGCCCTCTGTGTTCATAGCATACACGGAAAGCGTGTGCATCCCCTCGCTTACGGGAAGCGTGGTTCCGTCGCAGAACGGAAGGGAATAGTTGTCCCCGCCGTCGAGAGAATACCAGCATGAGCTCAGCTCCACCCCACGCGAAGTGACCGAATATGCAAGCTGGATAGAGGTCGTGTTCGGATATGTGGTGGGAAGAGGGCTGGTTATCGCGACTATCGGAATGTATATGCTCAACGTCCTAGCCTCGGAAACGTTGAGGGAGCCGGACGAGTTCGTCGCGGCCGCGTAATAGGAGTACGTGCCCGGAGCGACGCCGTGCATCCTGCTTGCGAAGTAGAACTGGGTGGAGTTGTCCTTGTAGAATGATGAATAATAATGCATCTTCACCTCCTGCGCCGACAGCGCGCGGCTGTACACCCGCACCTCGTCCAGCAGCCCCTGGTAGTTGTTGTTTCCTGAATAGCCGGTGCCTATTCTGCCCTCGTAGCCCGTGGATGGATTGTACGGAGACGTGTCGGAATAGTTGCCCGCGAACTCGCCGTTGATGAAATACTCGACGTAGGAGGGCGCGGAGCCTGCGAAGTGCTGGACCGCGACTAGATGGTACCACCTGTACGGCTCGAAGCCGTACGGATAGATGACGGGCTGCGATTTCACCCCTGACTTTGCGAGATCCACGCTGCCGTTCGCCACGCTGTTTATCGAAATGGAGTAGCCGAGGTAGTTGGACTGCGCGCTCGACATGATCGTCTTGTTGATCATGGCTGGGTACGGCTGGAACCAGAACTCCACGCTGAAGGATGCATTCTCCACTTTCAGGCTGTCCGATGTTCCCAGACTGATATAAGTGGTGCCGTCGAAGCTCATCGCTCTGCCCCACACACCTTCAGAGACCAGAGCGCCGTAGGTGACGCCGTTGTTGCCGTGCCTGCTTATGTCTACCGCTGTGCCCGTGTCCTCGCCTATGTCGTGGTTCTCGTCCAGGCTGAGCGAAAGCACGAGCGAATCGTCGTAGAAGGAGTAGTTGGTGCCGTTCCAGCTGAACATGAACGAACCCAGGTCATCGTCCGCTACGCTCGCGTTTATTGTGAAGTAGTCCCTGTACAATATTGTGCCGTCCGCAGGAGTCGGGAATTGGAAGTCGAACGCAGGGGCGGCGAAAGAGATGGATGCTGCAATGAGCAGGAACAGCGTCAGGCGCATGGTTGGAATAAACGAGAAATATTTATAATTGCAATCACAGGATCTGCCCGAAACCGGGAACTGGAAACGGCCAATATCGCGCCTGCCTTTTGCCTATAGCTCTATGCTCATCCCGTCCTCTGCAACGGATGTGTTCGGGAATATCGCCTGCGCCTCCTTGAGCAGTTCCGCAGTGTCCTTGTACCTTCCGCTTATGTGCGTGAGAATGAGGCGCTTGGTCCCTGCCTGCTTCGCTACTTCGGCCGCCTGCTCTGCCGTGCTGTGGTTGCGCTCCTGCGCCTCTTTTTCGAATTCCTTCGCGAACGTCGCGTCGTGTATGAGCACGTCGGCCCCTTTCGCCGCTTCTACCGTGGAGCGGGAAGGAAGGCAATCTCCTGTGTAGACTATCTTCAGCCCCTGCTTTACCCAGCTTACGTCCTCCAGTTCTATGCGCTTCTTCCCCGCCATCACGTATCCTTTCTCCTGGATTTCCCTGAACATGGGTCCTTTCAATCCGAGCTTGTGCGCCTTCTCCTCGTGGAATTTCACGCGGTCGTGCTCCTTGTAAACGAGCCCGAAGCTCTCCTTCGCGTGCCTCACCTTGAATGCGGAAATCGCGGCTTCCTGGTCCTTGAGCAGCAGCCCCTGCTTCATCTCCTGCACATCCAGGAAATCCCATCTGTTTATGAGCAGCTCCTTGAACTTCTTTGGCGCGAAAATCTTGAGCGGCTGCGCGAACGAGGTGGATAGGCGCAGGGTCTCTATGAGCCCGAATATGCCGAGAAAGTGGTCAAGGTGAAGATGGGTTAGGAATATACCCTTTATGCTTCCGAACCCCACCTTGTATTTCATCATCTGGCGCTGGGCGCCTTCGCCGCAGTCCCAGAGGTAGAGCTCCTTGCCTCTGAGGGCAATAGAAGGCATCCCCCTGTCCACTGTGGGTATGCTTGCGGAGGTTCCGAGGAAAGTGAGTTTGAACATATTGAACATCTGGATGGCGGGCTATAAAAATGCGCCCGTTCTAGCTGCATTGCAATGCCAGGGGAACGCTTCCCTGCTGCACGATTCTGGAAATGGCGCCCTGCTTGTAGAAGATGAGGACGTTCTCGAACTGCACGATCTCCCCGGGCGCGGTGCAGGAGCTTCCCCCAATTTCTATTTCTATCGTTTTCCTTTCGAAGGGCAAGAAGTAGAGCGGAGGATTGAAGTAGTGCCTGTTGCCGTCCATCTCTATCGCTTCCAGGTAGGTTGCGGAAGCCAGGTGGTTGCGCATCACCAACATCACGTAGGTGCGGTGCATGCAGACGTCAGCGTTTGAGGAGAAATTGGAGAGGTTGACGCCTTCTGCAGCGGAAACGTTGCCCCAGTTGCCTGTTCCGGATTCCCCCTGGCCCGCCAGGTAGAAACCTGAGTCAGAATTCCTGCACGCCTTGTTGTAGGAAAAGACGTTGTTGCTGCCCTGCACGTAGAAGCCGTAGGTGCTGTT
>JBBITJ010000007.1:0-12148 GCA_037440825.1 Microcaldota archaeon
TGCTAATGCAGGTGATTTTGTGGAAGAAGCGAAAAATGACGCTGATAAGAGGAAGGCGGGCGGAACGTGCGGAAGGTGATGCGATGACGATGAAAGAGGTAACGGTAATTACGAAAGGGATGACCTGCGCGTCGTGCGAGCGCACCATATCGAATGCGCTCAAGAAGGTGGATGGCATAAAGGATGCGAGAGCTGATTATGCCACCGAAACCACGAAAATAACGTACGACGGATCCAAGGTCGACATGGACAAGATAAAGGAGGCCGTGGAATCCGTGGGCTACGATTTCGGCGGCGAGGCCAAGGGCGGAGGCAAGAAAGGGGAGAAGGACGGATTCAAGTTCCCCTTCTTCAAGTAGCGTGATTCCATGGAGCATCAGAACACCGGGCACGGAGGCCAGGAGAAGGGCAAAATCCCCTATGGCCTGCTTTTCTTGTTTATCGGGGTAGCCGCGATTTCATACGTGTTCTTCGCTTACGGCAAGAGCGCGGAAAGGCTGTCGCTTACGGGCGACATTTCGCTTCTCCTGCTGTTCGCGTTCGGGCTCGTGACAGGGCTGCACTGCGTGGGCATGTGCGGCAGCTTCGTCGTGGCATATTCGTCCAAGAAGGAAGGCGGGATATCGCAGGATCGGGCTTCGCATCTGAAATACGGCGCGGGCAAGCTCATCTCATACACCGTCATCGGAGGCATATTCGGGCTCATAGGCTCAGTGATATCTTTCAGTTCGGAGATACGGGGTGCGATAGGCGTGCTCGCAGGGCTCTTCCTGATAATCTACGGGCTGAACATGCTCAACATCTTCCCCGTGCTCAGGAAGCTCCAGCTCAGGCTGCCTTCGTTCGCGAACATGGAGAACCAACAGGAAGGGAAGGGACCGTTCGTGATAGGCCTTGCGAACGGCTTGTTCCTCGCGTGCGGGCCTTTGCAGGCTATGTACATCTACGCCGCAGGCACCGGGAGCGCGATAAACGGCGCGCTCGCGCTGCTGGCATTCGGAGCAGGAACGCTGCCGTTCATGATGCTGTTCGGGTTCAGCCTAAGCAGCCTCGCCACGCACCTCCACAAGATAATCAAGTTCTCCGGCGCTCTGGTCGTAGTCTTGGGACTGATAATGGCCAACACGGGTCTGACGATGCTGGGCCACGGCATAGACCTGTTTCCCAAGGAGGCGGGCACTGGCACGCTGACCAATTCCACTTCCACAGAGCAGGTGCAGACCATAAGGATGGTGGTGAACGACGCTGACTGGACTCCGGATACATTCAACCTCCAGAAGGGCGTGAAGGTGCACTGGGTCATAGATGCGGTGAAGCTATCCTCGTGCGGCGGGGAGATGATATTCCCGAACTACGTGCAGTACATGAAGATAGACGGACCGCTGCCTAGCAACGTCTGGGTGGAGGGAAACACGCTGCACATCAAGCCGAACCTGGGCGAAAACGTGCTGGAATTCACGCCTACTGCTGCAGGCACATGGTCCTGGAGCTGCTGGATGGGGATGATTCCCGGAACGTTCGTCGTGAAATGATGCGCTAGAGGTTGCCCACTTCCAGCAGCAGCTCTTCCATATTTTTCGTTTTTGCTATCCTTCCCCTGAATTCCGAGATGTTGGGAATCGCACGGAACATCTCGAAAGCCTTGAGCCTGCAGTCGAACAGCCCGGCTCCGCCGTATTTTTCCGCGAATTTCACGTATTCGAAGAACATTTTCTTCTTCTCTTCCTTGGTTTCCGGCTCCTTCCCTGAGAATACGAGAGGATTCTGTATGGCAGCCCTTCCTATCATGAATGAGTCGCAGTATCCTTCCTTCACGAGCTTCTTGCCCTGCGCGAGCGTTTTTATGTCGCCGTTGCCCACAACCGGAATGTCCGAAGCTTCCTTCACGGTTTTTATCGCGCCCCAATTAGCTGTTCCGGAATAGCCCTGCTTCGCAGTCCTGCCGTGCACGGCGATGAAATCCGCTTCCTGAGCGCACTCCGTAAATTCCAGCGTCTTTTCCATGGTGGGTGCGAGCCTCATCTTCACCGAAATAGGGAAATCGGTTTTTCTTAGCGCAGCCACTATTTCGCCTATAAGTTTCGGCTTCTCCAGCAAAGCCGCGCCTCCCCCTGTACCAAATGCGTTGCGCGAAGGGCAGCCCGCGTTCACGTCGAGCCATTTCACGTACGGGAAGCCGCCTGCGATTATCCGGGCCGAGGCGAGGAACTCTTCGGGCCTGGAGCCTATTAGCTGCACCCCCAGGAATTTTTCCTCTCCGCTGATTTCTATTTTCAGCTGTTCCAGCCTTTTCGTGCTCTGTGAAAGCGCTGAAACCGAGACAAGCGGCGCAATCGTTGCCTTGCACCCGTGCTTCTGCGCCATCATCCTGAGCGGAAGCGTGGTGTATTCGTGGAGCGGCGCGAGGTAGTGCGGCTTCAGCCTCATCTCATCCACTCCGCATTGCGTGCGAGCCTCTTTTTCCGCGCATCGTCAAGCGAAAGCCACGCGTATCCGAGCCCCGCGGCTGGTTTTGCGAACGCGTTCTTCGCAGTCGCCCTGAACACAAGCGCCGGAATCCATTTCTTGAATCTGCGCGTGCCGGAGTTGTGCCTCGCTTCGTGGATCACTTCGTGCACCTGCGCGTCTATCCCCAGTTGGATCGAGAAAACGTCCTTGAGCGCGGACACTGGGTCAGAGCTCTGCGGAATCACGGCGCACGGAAGCTCGAATTCCTCGCTTTCGTTGCGCGTCCGCTTAACGAACAGATATCTTCCCCTGTCCTCAAGCGCCCCGATGACGAGCACTGACGGCTTGGGCATAGGCCTGATTTTCATGGAAAAACTAGTCCCGTTATTTCTTCTCCCTGAGGGCGAGCTCCTTGTCCACGAGCTCGTCGAGCACGTCCATCGGGATGTACCTCCTCCCGGCTATCTTCACATGCGGAACCCTGTTCCTATCCAGCCTCCTTTCGAATGCGTTCCTCTTTATCCCTATTCCGGACTTGTGGAGCTGCCCTATTGCCTGGCTCACCGTGTAATAGTTTTTCGCCACGTGCGTGAGCGCGTCCACCGCGTCGTGCGGTATGAGGCGCTTGGTCCCGATTTTAACGGAAGGTATGGATTTCTTCTCCACTCTCCCTATGAATGCGCGGTAGTTGATCTTCGGGTTGAATTTTCTGTATACCTCGAAGGCGTCCTTCACGGAATAGAAGTCGTCCCTGATGTTCATCATCGTGTTGAGCGCGTCTATCGGTATGTACCTCTTCTTCCCCACCTTTATAGAAGTTATGGTTCCCCTCTCCACGCGGCCTCCGAATGCGCGGAAGGATATGTCGAAGCCGTTCTGCCTCAAGAGCTCGTATGCGCCTTGGATGGTGTAAAGACCCTTCTTCTCGAGCGCGTCCTCGTTGAGTTCCTTTTTCTGGTAGAGCTTCTGCGCCTCGTTGAAGATGTTCGCCAACGAAGATGATATCGAGCTCTGCCTCTCCTCGTACGAGTGGGTTATCTTGTCAAGGTTTATGTTCTTGAGCTTGTCAACGTATTCGTCGTCAATCTTCCGGTCTATTATGATTTTTTTTCCTCTTGGCATGGGGAACCACCGTTTTCCTGAACTATAAAATTCCACAGTTTTACATTATTGACCTATCAATTATTACTATGAGCACATTTATAAACATTACTGGGATTCGCCGAACTTTTCACGAATGTAATTCACCACTATCAGCAGCACTATTATACCCACGCCTATACCTATTATCGTGAGCGGATCTATGGATATCCCGCCGCCTTCCCCTCCTTGCTGGCCGTTCGTCTCCCCTCCCGAGGGCTCCTCGCCGCTATCCGTAACATGCTTCATGGAGAAATAGCCTCGGATGCTCTTTATATTGCCGCTGTTGTCCATCACGTCGACGAACAGCTCCACCACGCCGTCCGTGTCCTCGTTCACCAGGTACGCCTCGAAGAGGTTCGCGTCCTTCACGAACACCGGCGCCACGAATTCCTTCCCGCCTGTGGAGTACTCGACCTTTATCCCGTCCGGCGCTATCCCGCTCGCCCTGTCCTCCGCGTCCACTATGTTGAGCACGAGCACTATCCTGCCATCGTCGTTCTTGAGCTCCATGCTGAGTATGGTCGGTGCATGGACGTCGTATATAACGAAATACGTCTGCTGCACCGCAAGGTCCGTGTCCAGAGTTTCCTCGACCCCGTTGTAGATTGCCTTTATTCGCGGCTTGCTTGTGAAGAGCTTGCGCAGCACCAGCGTTCCGTTCGCATCCACCTCGTACGGCAGGCCGTCCACCGTGAGCGAGGCATTCAGGGGATCTCCGTTGTCGTTGACCACGTATATGTAAAGGTCGTAGAGCGGGATCTGGAAAGTGTAATTCGTGTCGTTCTGGAAATCTATGCTGCGCACAAGCACGCTGTTGCCGTACCTGAGCGTGATGTTCATCGGGCCCTTTCCAAGCACCATGGTCGCGCTGCCGTCGCTCCGCGTGGTCGCATTCATGCTCCTCGCGCTTATGGTGCCGCCCTGGAGCACGTTGCCATTGTTGTCCATCACCTTGACGAACAGGATGTATGCGTCGAGCTTCATGTCTACTGTGGGGCCGTGCTGGTCCACCCTGACTTTTTTCTCGAGCTTCTGGTTGTCGTAGGCGGCGATTATGGTGTACTCGCAATCCACCCTTTCATCCAGTACCTCCTGGTTGAGGAACGTGAAAGAAGTTAGGCCGTTGGAATCCGTTATGTGCGGCAGGGTCGTCGCATATCCTTTGCTGGTCGTGGAATCGACCTGGTATGTGACCTGGACGCTCGCGTTAGGGAGAGCCCGTCCCATGCCGTCTATGACCTGCACCACCACCGTCTCCTCGAATCCCGCTTTGCATTCCGCTGCGAAAAGGAACGGCGCGAGCAGCAGGAGGAACAGCGCAACTCTCATGTTTTCCACGGCTTCAATATATTGTAGAAAATTTAAAAACCGAACTAGCCCCTCTGAGAGGGCTGAAAGTGGGGTTCTGTGACAATCGTTTAAAAACATTTCCGTGCATAGAATCCATATCAATAGCAAACGAGGTGAAAGTTGTGAACGCAACCAAAGGGTGTTTGGAAATCTAATAGTGGATTAGCAGCAGCTAGTTTTAGTTATCTGAAAAAAAGAGGGCGCCCAAATTCTGTCGGAATGTTCGAAGCGAAAAAGATGCGCGAGTTGTACCTCTACGAGCGCTACTCGCTGCGCCAACTGGCTTCGATGTTCAACGTCTCCCGCATGACCGTGTGGAGGGCCGTGTGGACCGGCTTCGAGTTTCCAGCCAAAAGGATGAACGCGCGGTGAGCAGGAAGCTCGCAACCGGCGCTGGCGCAATGCTTTCGACGGATTATCCTTACGAGGCAGCATACTAAGCGAGGAAAAGAGGCGCTGTCTCACACCTTTGAGCGTCATTGCTGCGCCTGCGCGGCGCCCTCGTTTTCATTTTCCTGCTGCACTACTGCAAAAGACGCGACCTTCTCGCCTTCGTCCAGCCTTATTATGCGCACTCCCTGCGTGTTCCTTCCTATCACGCGTATGTCCTTCACAGGAGAGCGTATGGTCTGGCCCTTGGAGCTTATCACTATCATATCGTTGCTGTCGTCCACGGATTTCACGCCCACGACCTTTCCGGTCTTGGCTGTGCAGTCCATGTTGGTCACTCCCATGCCGCCCCTGGCCTGCACCCTATACTCCGAGAACTCGGTCCTCTTTCCGTATCCGTTCTCCGTAATGGTGAGCACGTGCGGCTTGTCGCATATCGTCGCGCCTATGACCTCGTCATTTTCGCGCAGCCGTATGCCTATCACGCCCTGGCCGGTCCTTCCGATCTCGCGCGCGTCGTTCTCGTTGAACCTTATCGCGTAGCCGTCGCGGGTTGCGATGAACACCTCGCTGTTCCCGCTGGTTTTCTTCACGTCAATAAGCGAGTCGCCTTCCTTGAGCGTTATGGCTATTATGCCTCCCTTGCGGGGGTTCGCGAACGCGTCGCAGCAGATCCTCTTCACTATGCCGTTGCGCGTGACCATCACGAGGAACTCCTTATCCGAGAATCCTTCCATGCTTATCCACGAGCTGACCTTCTCGTCCTTGAGCTCGAGCATGTTCACTATGGGCTTGCCGCTCGCGTACCTTCCTCCTTCAGGAATGTTGTACGCCTTGAGCCAGTGCACTCTTCCCTTGTCTGTGAAAAAGAGCATGTAGTTGTGCGTCTTGGTCACCACCACATCCTCCACGAAATCCTCCTCCTTGGTCTCCGTTCCCACGACGCCCTTTCCGCCCCTCTTCTGCGTCCTGTATTCCTGCAGCGGCACGCGCTTCACGTATCCCCTGTGGCTTATGAAAACCACGACCTCTTCGTTCGGTATGAGGTCCTCCACTGTGCGCTCGTCCATGCTTTCCTCGATCTGCGTCCTTCTCGCGTCCGCGTACCTCTTCCTCACGTCCGCGAGCTCGTCCTTTATTATCGCGAGTATCTTTCTCTCGTCGCCGAGCACGCTTTCGAGCCACGCTATGAGCTTCTTCAGCTCCGCGAGCTCGTTCTCCAGCTTCTCCCTTTCCAGCCCTGTGAGCGCCCTGAGCTTCATCTCCACTATCGCGTCGGCCTGCTTCTCGCTCAGCGCATAGCCTTCGATGAGCCCTGCTTTCGCGGCCTTCACATCACTGCAGGATTTGAGGAAAGCGATTATCCTGTCTATGTTCTTCAGCGCGATCATAAGTCCTTCGAGTATGTGCGCCCTCGCCTCTGCCTGCGCCTTCTCGAATATGCAGCGCTTGCGCACGATCTCCTGCCTGAACGCCACGAACAGCCTGAGCATCTCGTAGAGCGAAAGCGTCTTTGGCGCGCCGTTCACGAGCGCGAGGTTGTTTATTCCGAAAGAGCTTTCCAGAGGGGTGTTGGCGTAGAGCTGGTTCAGCACCACGTCCGCTGACGCGTCCTTCTTGAGCTCTATCACGACCTCCATGCCGTCCTTGTCGCTCCTGTCGTGTATCCCTGAAATACCCTCCACTTTCTTCTCCTTGACAGCATCGGCTATCGCGTCTATTATCGCGACCTTGGTTATCTGGTAGGGGATCTCCCTTATGATGAGCTTCCTGTTCTTCTCGTCGTTCTCTATTTTCGCCCTTATGCGGATTATTCCCTTCCCGGTCTTGTACGCGTCGTATATCCCGGTTTTGCCAATTATCGTTCCGCCTGTGGGGAAGTCCGGGCCGGGGACCATCTGCAGCACCTTGGCTTCGTCGGCGCCGTCTATCACCGCCACGAGTGCATCCGTTATCTCGCCTAGGTTGTGCGGCGGTATGTTGGTCGCCATTCCTACTGCTATTCCAGAGGAGCCGTTGATCAACAGGTTGGGGATCTTGGATGGGAGCACAGTGGGCTCCTTCAGCGTGCCGTCGAAGTTTGGCGTGAAAGCCACGGTCTCCTTGTCCAGGTCGGCCAGCATCTCCTCCGCGAACTTCTTCATCCTCACTTCCGTGTAACGCATCGCAGCCGCGTTGTCTCCGTCTATGGAGCCGAAGTTCCCCTGGCCGTCCACGAGCGCGTAGCGCATGCTGAAGTCCTGCGCCATCCTGACCAATGAATCGTAGATCGCGGCGTCGCCGTGCGGGTGGTACTTACCAAGGACTTCCCCCACCACTCTTGCGCTCTTCTTGTAGGGCTTGTCGTGCGTGTTCCCGAGCTCGTTCATCGCATAAAGTATGCGGCGGTGCACAGGCTTGAGACCGTCGCGTATGTCCGGAAGCGCCCTTCCCACGATCACGCTCATGGCGTAGTCGAGGTAGGATTCCTTCATGTCCTGCTCTATGGGGCGGTCTAGTATTCCGGTCATTTCCTGAGCACCTAATCAGCATTATTTATCGTCGTAAAAATACCTTATTCATATTGCATGTCGAGGTTTAAAAAGGTTGGGCTACAGCCCTTTCGAATAACCGAAAACCACCAAAAAACACAAGGTATCTAAAGCCAGAAATCCACAATTAAGGATTGGGTTTCCCGCTCGCATCAACTAATGAAAACTACTCAGTCCGCACGTCTCTCATCATCGCCCCCGCGTGGCTTTTTACGGCTTAGGCAGGAAGCTCGGTGATCACTTCCATCATCACAAAGGAGTATTATCTATTCTATTTATTATAGCTTATGCTGCCAAGCAAGCAGCAATGCGAACAAAATATCCAGGTTTCCATGGGCGCAGATGCTCGGCCCGAATATATAAGAGTTCCATTTTTGTGCGGGCCGCTATGGACATGCCTCGAACTCGCAGTAAGGAGGGACGCGGCCCACGTAGGAGCCGTCGGCGCACTTCATTATGTCCTGCGAGCAGTAGGCGCACGGAGGTATGTCGTCTATGCACCCCGTGTTGTTAAGCATGAGCGGGATTTCCGGCTGGGAAGGCGTGGCGTTGCCCTCTGCTGCAGGCGGGCAGGGCACGAACCTGCACGCGGGCGGGACGCGGCCCACGTAGGAGCCGTCGGCGCACTCGAGCAGGTCCTCCGGGCATAGGATGCACGATTTCACGTCCTCCTCGCACGCCCTCGTCTCGTTGGAATAGATGAAGAGCCTCCTGTCGGGAGTCTTGCACTCCGTTCCATTCGTGCCTTCTACGGCGAAGCCGGACGCAATGCACTCGGCGAACGTGGTTATCCTGGAATAATTGACCTCCGGACAGGGTGCGAATTCGCATTCCGGCGCGACCCGCCCGACGTAAGCGCCGTTGGCGCACAGCTTCGCGTCCTGCGGGCATTCCCCTGAATTCTTCATGAATACCTTGCCGTCGGGGGTGCTGCACGTCGGCGGATCGGATCCGATTACGGCGAAGCCGGCTGCAGCGCATTCCTCGAAAGACGCGATTCCGGAATAGTCCTGCTCTGGGCAGGCCGCGAAGCCGCATTCGGGCGGGACTTGCATGGAAAACGAGCCGTCCCAGCATTCTATCGCCTCGTTGGAGCAGTTGCCATCCGCGGAGGCATTGAGGAATACCCTCCCTTCTGCAGTCTTGCATCGCTGCGGCGAGGTGCCCTCCACAACGTAGCCGGCATCCACGCAGTCGTCGAAAGACGATATCGTGCCGTTGGTCGCACCAGACAGGTTGCTTGAAGGGCACGGAGCGAACTCGCAGCGCGGCGGGATCCTGCCCACGGAAGAGCCGTCCGGGCAGACCCTCGCTTCCTGTGTGCATGCCGCCCCTGCGCCTGAAGCCTGGTTGTACACTTGCGTCGCAACGAGCGCGAGCGCCACCAGCACCGTGAGAACGATCAGGATGTCGCGGCTTTCCATGGCCCAAAGTCGGTTCCGCGCTTTATATTGGTTGCGTTTCCATCCGCATCCAGGAACGTTTTTATACTTTCTTCACCCTTATAAGAGCGCTAATTCGGTGGGATTCGATGAAGGCTGCTAATTTGAAAACTAGGGACGTGGAAGTCATCCCTGCCGTATTGGTGAAGACCAGGGACGCGCTGCTCGAATCCATAAAGAAAGTGAGTCCCTACGTAAAAACGATTCATATAGATGTGATGGACAACAAATTCGTTCCTAATCTTACAGTAGGGCTGAATGAGCTCAAGAATATGCCCGAGAACGTGCAGTATGAATTCCACTGGATGGTGAAGAACCCTGAGCAGTGGATCAAGGGCATCATGGGCGGGCACATCCACCTCGTGCATGTAGAGACGATTGATGGAAATTGGGATGCAGTGAAGAAAGCGGTGAAGGAAGCCGGAGGGACGCTGGGATTGGCGATAAATCCTGAAACGCCTCTGGAGAAAATACTGCCGTACGCAAAGGGCGCGGAACGGATTTTGGTAATGTCCGTGCATCCAGGATTTTCCGGCCAGAAATACATCAAGGAAGTGGAGGAAAAAATCTCGTTCTTGAGGAGGGAATTCCCGCAACTCAACATAGAAGTGGACGGCGGAATCAACGCGGAAACTGTCGCTTCGGCGATCAAGGCAGGCGTGGACAAGATCGCTGCGGCGAGCGCGATATTCAACGCTGGGGACGTAGGTGCGGCGATTGAGAAGCTGAAGAAGATTGCAGGCGATGCAAATGCGCACTAAAATAACCAACATAAAGCAGCTCCACCTCATCGCGAACACTATAAGGCAGGACGTGATAAGGATGCTGCACGAGGCGAAGAGCGGCCATTCCGCAGGCTCCATCGGACTCGTGGACATTTTCACGGCATTGTATTTCAACGTGCTATACCATGACCCCAAAAACCCGGAGTGGGAAGGACGAGACAGGCTCATACTTTCCAACGGCCACGTGTGCCCGGTGCAATACGCGGCGCTCGCGAACGCGGGCTATTTCCCCAAGGAGGAGCTCATGACGTTGAGGAAAATGGGCTCGAGATTGCAGGGCCATCCGCACAGGGGAACGCTTCCGGGAATAGAGAATTCCTCAGGTC
This sequence comes from Microcaldota archaeon, assembly GCA_037440825.1. Lineage (GTDB taxonomy): Archaea > Micrarchaeota > Micrarchaeia > Anstonellales > Bilamarchaeaceae > JAHJBR01. Next base: position 10,416 of record JBBITJ010000007.1, read on the forward strand.
CTCTGGCGCAGGGGCTTTCCCAGGCAGTCGGGATGGCGATAGTCGCCAGGGCTGAGAAGAAGAAATGGCGCGTGTACTGCATAACGAGCGACGGCGAGCAGCAGGAGGGTCAGAACTGGGAGGCAGTGATGCTGGCTGCGAAGTACAAGCTCGGAAACCTCACCGCGATAATGGACCGCAACAACATACAGATAGACGGATTCACCGAGGAAGTGATGCCTCTAGAGCCCTTGGCTGAGAAGTACAAGGCGTTCGGCTGGAACGTGATAGAGATAGACGGGCACAACATACAGAAGATAATTGACGCATGCGAGGAGAGCAAGGCGATATACGAGAAGCCTACAATGATAATAGCCCACACCATCCCAGGAAAGGGCATACCATTCATGGAATTCCTGACCGAATGGCACGGAAAGACCCCGAGCAGCGAAGAGAAGGAGAAGGCGATAGAAATACTGCTCGAAAACAGGAAGGAGATAGAAAACGAGTCGTGAGAGCATGCTTAATCCTGAAATGCACCTTGACATGAACGGAAAGCCGGCGGCGTTGCGCGACGGGTTCGGCAAGGCTTTGGTCGAGCTGGGCGAGAAGGATCCCAACGTGTGGGTGCTCACCGCTGATGTCGCGGAATCCACCCGGGTGCACTGGTTCGCGGAGAGATTCCCGAAGAGGTTCGTGCAGGTGGGCATCGCGGAGCAGAACATGGCTTCAGTGGCTGCAGGCATTGCGGCATGCGGAAAGACTGCATTCATATCCGCGTTCGGGGCTTTCAACCCCGGAAGGAATTTCGACCAGATTAGGGTTTCAGTGTGCTACAACAACGTGAAAGTCATAATACACGGCTCGCACGCCGGGATAACGGTGGGGCCCGACGGCGCCACGCACCAGATTCTCGAGGACCTGGCGATGATGAGGGCGCTGCCGAACATGACGGTGATAGTGCCTGCTGACATGGAGGAGGCGAAGAAGGCCACGTTCGCCGCCCATGCTGGCAAAGGTCCTGCATACATACGCACAAGCAGGGAGAAGGTACCCACCATCACCACCGCGGGCACGCCGTTCGAGGTAGGGAAGGCGAACGTTTTGCGCGACGGCAAGGACGTGGCGATATTAGCGTGCGGAGTGGAAGTTTACCATTCGTTGAAGGCGGCTGAGCTGCTGGAGAAGGACGGTATAAGCGCTGCCGTGATCAACGTGCACACGCTCAAGCCCATAGACACCGCGACAATAGTGAAATACGCGGAGAAGTGCAGGCTCGCTGTTTCAGTGGAGGAGCACCAAGTGATAGGAGGACTCGGCTCCGCTGTCGCTGAAGTGCTTAGCGAAGTTGACGGAGTCCCGCTCAAGAGGCACGGAGTCTACGACAGGTTCGCCGAATCAGGTCAAGCGCCTGAGCTGATGAAGAAATACAAACTGGACGCTCAAGGAATTTATGAGACCGTAAAGGAAGCAGTGGCGTATTACAAAAGGTGATTTGATGCCAGAATGCGAACATGCTGATAAAAGCTGGGACCACAATTTCTTCGAATGCATGAATAAAGGAAAATGCGGGGACAAGGTCGTAGCGTATCCCGGATTTGTGATATGCGCAAGAAGCCCGATAATGGCAGAGCACATAATCAAGGACGTGAAGACGGCGAGGGCGCCTGTAGTGAAGGAACTGAGCAGAATCAGGTGAAAAAATGAAATTCTTTCTTGACACGACGAACATAGATGAGATAAAGAAATACGCC
>JBBITJ010000007.1:12248-13679 GCA_037440825.1 Microcaldota archaeon
AAAAATGAAATTCTTTCTTGACACGACGAACATAGATGAGATAAAGAAATACGCCGCCCTTGGAATGGTGGATGGGGTAACCACCAACCCCTCGCTGATCGCCAAATCCGGCAGGAGCAACAAGGACGTGATACATGACATAAGCGCGGCGATAAGCGGCCCTGTGAGCGTCGAGGGAGTCGGAATGACCGCAGCTGAGATGCTCGCCGAAGCCGCGGAATTCGTGAAATGGGGCAGTAACATAGTGGTGAAAGTCCCCATGACCGAGGAAGGGCTGAAGGCGGTGCGCGAGCTCAGCAAGAAGGGGGTGAAGACCAATGTCACGCTCGTTTTCTCAGCTTCCCAGGCGCTGCTTGCAGCGAAGGCAGGCGCGACCTACGTTTCCCCGTTCGTGGGAAGGCTGGACGACGTTGGGATAGATGGGATACAGCTCATAAGGGACATAATGGAGATATTCAGGAATTATGGATTCAAGACAGAAGTGATAGTAGCTTCGGTAAGGAGCCAGCAGCACGTGGAGCTTGCAGCGAAGGCAGGCGCGCACATCGCCACCATCCCGGACAAGGTGTTCGCTGAGATGTGGAAGCACGAGCTCACGGACAGGGGCATCGCGAAATTCCTGGAGGACGCCAAAGCGACGAGGAAGTGAAGTTTTAACCTTTTCTTTCCATATATTCCCGACAGTTATGCTTTCTTCTATTTCTCTTGAAAACTGGCGCTCGCACGAGAAGACCGAACTCAGGTTCCGCAAAGGCACGAATCTCCTCATAGGCATAATGGGCTCCGGCAAATCATCGGTCCTGGACGGCATAAGCTTCGCGCTTTTCGGCACTTTCCCTGCCCTCGAGCACCGCAAGATCTCGCTTTCTGAAGTCGTGCGGCACGGAAAAGATGAGGCGCGGGTGAAACTGGGTTTCGAGTGGAAAGGCGCGAATTACGAAGTGGTGCGCACGATAAGGAAGGCGAAGAAAGACAAGGCGAATAGCGACGCCGAAGCGAGGAAGGGCGGCAAGCTCGTGGAGAAAGGGCAGTCCGCAGTCACGAAATACGTGGAGCAGCTGCTGCAGGTGGATTATGACTTGTTCAGCCGTGCCATCTATTCGGAGCAGAACAACATAGACAGGTTCCTGAACATAGATCCCGCGAAGAGGAAGGGGGAGATGGACAACCTTCTCGGGCTGGACAGGTTCGAGAACGCGCGCTCCAACTCGGTTACTGTGATAAACCGGCTCAGGAGCGCGAGGAAGGCGCTTGAGCAGAAGTTCAGCGGCCAGAAATTGGAGGAGCTGCGAAAGAAGAGAGCTGAAGCTGAGGCGAAGGGAGGGAAGCTGGCAGAGGAGAAGGAAACGCTTTCTGCTGCATTAGTGAAGGCGAAGGCGGATTGCGCGCAATCAGAATCCGCTTTTCTTGCATTGAAGGCGAAGAAGGAGA
>JBBITJ010000007.1:13779-39118 GCA_037440825.1 Microcaldota archaeon
GCGCAAAAGCGGAGCTGGAGAATGCGAAAAAGGAATTGGAAACTATTCTTGCAGGCAGAAGCCCTGCGGATATTCTTGCTGAACGGAAAAAGATTGAGGAGGAGAGCGTGCGCACAGCAGCTTCCTACCAGTCGCTTCTTTCTGAAATCAAAAAACTGGAGGAAGGGATGGCGAAGATGCATCCTGATATGTCCAGATGCCCTCTTTGCAGGAGCAGACTCACCAAAGACGGGATTGCGCACATTCTTGCGGAATACGAAAGCGAGATCGAGGGGAAGAAAGCGGAGGTGAAGGCGCTCCTTGCCCGGAAGGAGAAGAGCGCGAAGATGCTTGCTGATGCCGACGCCCTGCTGAAGAAAACTGATGCGCTTGCGCAGAAGATTAAGGTGCTGGAGAAAGGAGCTGCGCAATACGCGGAAATAGCAGCGAAGCTTCCTCGCATGCAGGCAGAGCTCACGAAGATTGCGGATGCGGCGCAGCAGAGAAGGAAGGGCGTAGAGAAAGCCACGGAGCTCTACCAGCAGGCGGCTTCTGAATGCAATGCGCTGGAGGAGCTGGGCGCGAAGAAAAGGAAGCTCGCGCAGCTCGAGGCTTCGCTGAAGAAGAACGAAGCAGAGATTGCAGCGCTCGGATTCAGCGAACCAGAATACGAGAACGCGAGGAAAACCGCGGAGGAGAGGAAAATAGCCATGAGCAGGCTGGATGCTGAACTGAAATCCGTAGATGCGCAGCTGAGGGACGCGAAGGAGCTTCTGGAATTGGCCAAGTCGGAGATTTCGCAGATGGAAGGCATGGAGAAGGAGATCAGGAACCTGTTCGCGATGGAGGAGGAGCTATCGTTCTACAAGAACGCGCTGCTCGAGACGCAGTCCGCGCTAAGGAAGGAAGTGGTCGAGGCGATAAACACCGCGATGAACGAAATCTGGGGCATGGTTTATCCCTACGGCGATTACAAGGGGTTGAGGATAGCTGCTGACGAGAAAGGCTATTTCTTCGAAGTTTATGACGAGGCGTGGAGGCCTGCGGAGCTTGTGAGCGGAGGGGAGCGGGCAAGCATCGCACTCGCGTTCAGGATAGCTTTAGCTACTGTGCTAACCCCGAACATGAGCGTGCTCGTGCTAGACGAGCCTACCCATAACCTGGACAAGGAAGCAGTAGGGGTGCTCGCGCACGCATTGCAGTACAACCTTCCAGAGCTGGTGGAGCAGAGTTTCGTGATCACGCACGAGGAAGGGCTCATGGGCTCGGAATTCGCGAGCACGTACAGGATGAGCAGGGACAAGGCAGCCAATGCACCTACAGTAGCGGAAGAGATGTAGGATAAGATAAGGCGGATAAAACAAAAGCCAAGGCTAGTTGAAGACGTCCTTCTCTATGTGCTCTAGCACCTGGACTTCCTCCTTGCCTTCCACGCCGTTCTCCTTGACCCATTCCGAATATTCCTTCTTCATCACTCCGAACGAGAGAACTATCCCGTAAACTACGTCCCCTTTTCCTGCAAGGCCGTCCTTGACCATGACCTTGAGGTTGGCTATGAAGTTGTCCACTTTCCTGGTGGCCCCGACCTTCACGAGTGCAGCGCTGTTGCCGAACACGATCTTCTTCTTCGCGATTATGATATCCATGAGACTGAAATTCGCGAGCGCGTAGCCCTTCTGGTAGAGCCTGAGCATCTCTTCTATTACAAGGTCGTACAGCTTCCTCTTCTCGCCTTCCTTCATCCTGGAGAGCGAGAACGTCCGCAGGCCGAGGCGCTGGTCGAGCGCCCATGAATCCGAATCGACTTTTGAAACTGTGTAGATGTTGCCCTTCACGGTCTTGAAATACCCTATCACTTCGAGTATGGACGCCTTTATCTTGCCGGTCGTCTTCATGAGCTCTTTTGCGACATCCTCGCTCGTCTTCCTGATGATATAGGTTGAGTCCGCTATCTGGAAGGAGCCGACTTCCGCGCCGTCGGTTATCTTTATTTTGTGCACGTTGGCGAGGTTGGAGTCGTTCCTGAACTTGGAGAATTTGATCTTTATGACTTCGCCGCCGAGCATGTCCCAGTCGTACTCAATCATCACACTTCTACCCATCTTCTTGATGATGGTGCGCAGCGGCACGTCCTTGGTGAATTTCGGCAGCGACTTCTCTTCCTCCTTGCTGAATCTGGGCGCTTTGAGCTCCTGCTGCTGGGCAGGGCTACCTGACGGATTGTAGTCGTATTGTGCCATCTAACCCACCAATTTTAAGCAATATGAATTGTGATAAAAAGGGTTTAAATATATATCTTTTACCGCGCGCCCGTCGATTGGTTGCGGCTATTTAAACTTATTTATACAAAAATATACTTATGGCGACATAAAACCTGCAATGGCCCTGAAGAAAGCCAGTTCGCGATCCTAGGCCAATCGATAAAACCAGAATTCAGGACGCATATGTGAGATATAAAAGGAGGAAATGAGCTTCGAGCAGATGCTTGGCGCGTGCGCAATCCCGGCGCAGAAGGGTTCCAACTTCCCGCTCAAGCGCGATTAGAAAGGATGGTTGCCATCAATCGAAGAACGCGGCCAGCTTGTTCTGCTTCCCCTTGTTCTTCATCTCGTCCTCGTCGTAGCCCAGCTCCTTCAGTATCTTCATCACTGCCGGAAGCACCTGGTTGTTTATGTAGTAGTCAGGATCGTAGTCCTTCGCGTGCTCCGCGACCTCCGCCTTGTCCGAGATGCTCTTCCCGCTCTTTGTTATCACGTACGCTATCACGCTGCCCTTTTCCAAAGGAACGCCGCGGGCCTTCGCTTTCTTCGCAGCAGCAAGCTCAGGGCTTATTATATCATAGTCTTCAGGGCGCTTAGTGAGCTGGGTGTAGATGGTGAGCTCTTCAAGCGGCACCTTGCCTGACTTGAGCCTCTCCACAGTTTCCTTAACTATCGCGACCGCCTTCTCCTTGCTTCCTTCCTTCAGTATGGCTTCCAGCACCCTGTACTGCGTATCCTTAGCCACGTTGCTCCAATCACGCCTCACCAGTTCGAAGCCCCTTATCTTTATGCTCCCATCCTCTGCGAGCATTGCGTATTTCTTCTTCGCCCCCTTTTCCTCCTGTTTCTTGGAGACGAAAACCCCGCGCGAGTAGAAATTCTCCAATTCCAATTCCATCTTTTCCGGAAGCTCGCTGTTTATCTTCTCCAGGAATTTAAGCACATCCTCCCTGTTCTTGTAAAGCAGGAAGATGCTGTCCGTGTCCCCGTAAATGACTTCGAATCCCGCCTTCTCCGCCTTCGCGATAGTTTCCTGGATGTGCATCCTGCCCCAGGCAGTCACGCTCTCTGCGCATTGCCTGTTGTACCAGCGCGAGCGCGCGTAGCCCAAATAGCCGTAGAAAGAATTCGCGAGGATCTTGAGCGCGTGGCTCCTCGCATAGAGCTTCTTGTATATTTCAGTCTCTTTTCCGTGCTTCTTCAGCTCCTTCTTTATCCCTGAGCGCAAATACAGAAGGCGCTCGAGCGTGGAGGGAATCAGCCCTTTAGGAGATTTGAGGAATTTCGCGCCTGTGGGGGAGGTGAAAACATCATTCTCGCCTCCGTCCTTCGCAAGCTTGGACGGGTCTATGTTGTACGAGATTATTATGGAAGGATAGAGGCCGCGGAAGTCGAAGACCGCGATATTTTCGTAAATTCCAGGCGCAGGAAGCTTCACGAACGCGCCTTCAATCGGATTCTTCTGCCTTTCCATCGCCTCGGCCTCGCTGGGCTTTGAGGGGATGATTTCGCCCCTGCGCTGGGATTCCTGCATGAGCAGGGATTCCACGAGCTGGCCGCTCGTAGCAAGGGATGTATCGAAGAGGGGCATCCGGGTAAGCTTGCTCAATTCCACCAGAAGGGGAAGCACGTGCTCCCCTAATTCAAGGGTCACTTCCGAATCTCCAAGAGAGTATTCCGCCAGCTCGTCCAGCATGCCCTTGTCCCACATCTCCCAGATGTTCAGGCGCTTCACCATCTTCTTTTCCTTTCCGGTCACTTCGGCGTAGATGCGTTCGAGGGTGAATTCCTGAGCCTTTATCAGCCCGATGAAGCCGAAGAACCGTATGGCTGGATAGAGGTCTATGTGCATCCGCCCCCCGATTTTAGCGCCGCTTATCATCCCTTTCTTTATCTTCCTGAACTCGCTCCTGTCCCTCCCAATTATGAAACGGGTTTTGAGCGCCTCGGCGCGGGCGCGGAGGTAGGGAAGGTCGAAATTGCTCGAATTGTACCCATAGATGATATCAGGGTCGAACTTCGCCACTTCCGCAGAGAAGTCCGCGATCATGCCCTTCTCCCCGTCCGAGACGTGGACGAACGGCTTCCGGTTCTCCTTGTATGTGAACACGCCGTTCTTGCCTCCGTCTTCCGCGTAGCTTATCATAACCACAGGGTCTTTCCGTTCGCGCGGAGCGCCCAGGGGATTGTAGGTCTCTATATCAAAAGCCATCTTTTTCAGTGGAACCTTGGCTTCCAGCCGCTCGTCCTCCCTTATGGAAATGAATTTCTTTATCTCCCTCCCCTCGCGCTCGTATTCGAGTATTGCAAAAGGGGCGATGTCGAAGTCCAGCATGAACCGTCTTGCATAATGGATGCCGTGCTCGTAGCACTTGAACGGTATTGCGGCGCGCAGCAGCACCACGTCAGCCGGCTTGTTGCATGTTATCTTCACCAGCTGCTTCTTCTCCCCGCGAAGGGTCTTTTCCACCAGCTCCGCGCGCTTCACTCTCGCGATTTCGCCGTTCTTGTGCACTGCGAGCTTCGCAAGGTCATTCAGCTTTTCCGCTGCGTCGCAGTAGAAGTAGGGATCGTATTGGCAAAGCAGCCGGGTCGCCTTCTTCCCTTTCACCAGGAGCCGGGCGTACGTCTTCCCGTTCCTGAAAACGTAGTCTGCGTCCAGAAATACCGCTTTCTTCCTCTCCATGAGGCATGTTGGGGACTGAAGGTTAAATATTTGACGCATAGCCGGTCCCCCGTAAGGGCTCGAAGATACGTTTTAAAAGCAAACCAGAGATTTACAGTCAGGACAGGTGTGCACACATGGCAATGAACCAGTCTATGATTTTCTCTTACGGTGCGATAGGGCTGGCGCTTCTTGGCGCCATAGGCATGTTCATCAGGCCCGGAGGGTTCTTCGACCTGCTCGCAGGCATAGTCGCAGGAGTGGGCGCGGTGTTCGCGATCCTCTTCTACAAGTACGGATACATATTCGTACCGCTCATCACCCAGCAGACGCGCATAGTGGTGGTGACTGACACGGGCTACGAAATACCATCCACGCAGGACGTCATCCTCAAGAAGGGCGACAGCGGGCTCTACTACGCCTCCATGTTCCTCGGAATAAGGATATACGAAAGCGCATCCGAGAAAACGCAGGAGCAGAACATCGCATACAACGAGTTCTTCGAGCGCGCGATTTCCAACCTCAAATTCGTCACCAAGATTTCCTATCTGCTCTACGTCGAGGACGTCACGGAGAAGAGGAAGGTGATCGAGGCCAGGAAAGCCGAGGCCCAGCTCAGGCTCGCCAGGGAAAAGGAAAAACCTGACCCGGACGTGCTCAAGATCGACAGGCAGGAGCGCGCAGTTGCCAAGTGGGAGGCTGAGCTCCAGAAAATCATCAAGGGCGTGAAGCCCATGGGCGCAGTGGCCTACGCGATGACCACCGGAACAGGGATTACGAAGGAGGCCGCGATAGCGACTGTGAGAAACCAGGCGAACGAGCTCAAGGCAGTGCTCACAAACGCGCTCAACATAGAGATAGACGTGCTTACTGCCGACGAGATGCTCAAGACGTTCGAATGGGAGAAGATGATACCCTCGACCGCGCAGGAGCTCGAGGAGGCGGTGAGCTGATGGGCAAGCTCACCCTTTCCAAGGTCCCCAACACGGAGATATCCAGGAGGAACATCCTCGTCCATCCTCCTGAGCCGCCCATGCACGTGCTCTTCGGAGACCCGGGGGACAGCATATTCATAGGCAGGACAAAGATATTCCACGTGCCGTTCTACTGGACCTACCAGCACGTCACCAACCCGCACATATGCATAGTCGGGATCACGGGAAGCGGAAAATCGTATTTCGTCAAGACGTTCCTCATGCGCGCGAGCTTCGTGTGGGACACCAACGCGCTCATAGTGGACTGGGCAGGGGAATACAAGGACTGGGTCAAGCAGACCGGAGGCAAGATAATCTCGCTCGGAAAAGGCTCGTACATCAACCTCCTCGATCTGGGAGGGATGAAGCCCTACGACCGCATAAAGCAGATCATGAGGACGCTGGAGCTGCTCACGGACATAGGCCAGTACCCTGAGCAGAAGCGCCTCACCGAGACTGCGATAGAAAAGGCGTACATAAAGAACAAGTTCAAGATGGACTCCACGGAACAGACCGACGAGATAGGCAAGCACCTCGTAGCCCCCACGCTCAAGGACGTGGTCAAGCTGCTCGAAGAGCAAGCAAAGCTCGGAACCTACGAGTTCCCAGCAGAGCTCGAGAACTCCATATACAGGCTCAAGCAGTTCACCAAGCCCGGCGAGGACTTCTTCGCCCAGCAGAGCACGGTGAGCCTAGACGAGATCACGAATGCGGGCCTCGTGGACCTGGACCTGTCCGGGCTTCCTGACGAGACGTTCCGTGCGCTCGGCGCCCTTTCCATCCTCCAGTTCCTGAAGGAGAAGATGAGGTCCAGCGGATGGGCCAAGACCAAGGGAATCAGGCTCCTCATCGTGCTGGACGAGGCGTGGAAGATAGGAAAGGAAGACAACAGCGACGCGGTCATGATAGTGAGGGAGGGAAGGAAGTACAACTTCGGGCTCATAGTCGCGAGCCAGAATCCTACGGACATCAGCGAAGCGATATTCTCGAACGTCGGCACGACGTTCATACTGAAGGTGAAGTTCGACAAGTTCCTGGACTACCTCCAGGCAACGCTCAACTTCAGTAACTACATGCGCTCCGAAATATCCAAGTTCGGCGTTGGGGAAGCGGCTGTCAACATGGCTTTCCACACTGCGGCCCAATACCCGAACACGTTCATACTCGAGAAGATAGAGGGCGAGGAGCCCATAAAGGAGATATTCCTTGACATAGACAAGGTGCTGAGCGAAGCCCAAAAGAGGGATGTCAACATGCCGAAGAGTATTTCATTCCAGAAGGACGACTTGAAGAAGAAGCTCAGGCAGTACGGTCTGGGCGAGGACAGGATAGAGGAGATTTCCAAGCTCTTCGACAAGAAGAACAGGCACCTGGACGTGATATCGTTCGTGATACTGCTCGAACGGTACGGGATTGCGCGCAACAACATCGCGACGTTCCTGAAGGATATAAACATAGACGACAGCACGATAATCAACATATTCACCAAGGCGGACTACAAGAAGGAGGATATAGGAAGCAAGGATGTGACCCAGGTCATCCTGGAGGAGGATTAGCATGGCGAAAATATGCATAATCTGCGAGAAGGAGCCCCAAGGCAGGGCTTACCGCGTGAAGGACGACGCGGTGATAAAGGCGATCCGCGCCCTGAAGCAGAAGCTCGGCGTGGCGAAGAACAACGAGCTCTACGTTGACGACGCCTGCCTCCCTACTTACAGGGAGAAGAGGAAGGGGTTCGAGCGGAACCTCGCGTTCTATTCCGCCATAGCGGTGATAGTGTTCGTGGCTGTGAACGCGCTCCCGCTATTCTACGGAAGGTTCAGCGTCAGCACGTTCATAGCCTCCGTGTTCCTGTCCGCGATAATAGTCGGGCTGGCGGTGGTTAACTACTCTGCTCCGCCTATAGAGGAGCCGGGTTCCCAGCCCGCGGCTCAGGGCTCCGAGGCCACAACCAAGCACGAAACCCGGCGCGCGAAACCAGCGAAGGGGAAGCGCGGCAAGAAATGACGGCGATTTCTTATGGCTGACCAGAAAAAAGCGCTCGAAGTCCCGAAGGTGGACGGATTCAAGATATACGCCAAGCTCAAGGGCGGCGTGAAGGACGTGGAGTACAAGCTGCGTCCGATCTCGTTCCTCGAGATAGTGCCAGAGAAGGACTGCGTGAACGCCGCGTACATAGAAAGCAGGGATATAGACAAGAACCCGTACATATTCGCGCTGTTCAAGTTCAAGGCGGATTCCATAGAGGTGCTCTACACCATCCCGCCGAACATAGCGCCCAAGAAGAGGAAATTCGACATGGTAAGGTATTTCCTCAACCTGCTCACCTCTCTCAGCACGATCTATGTGGTGGATCCTGCGGCGATATACCAGCTGCTGGACGCTGCCATGAAGGAGATGACTGATTACGTGAGCCTGGACTACAACAGGCTCTACACGGCGTACGACCACATAAAGAAGGACTACGAGGACATGCAGAGGAGGCTCAAGCGCATGCAGCAGGAGATCGAGGTCATGAACCGCGAGACGTACGAGATAAAGACGAAGAACGACGAGCTGGCTGCGCGGCTGAAGCAACTGGAAGTGATGAGCGACGACGCGCTGAAGGAGAAGGTGCAGGAGTGGCTCTTCGAGCATTCCGGCGAGATAAACATAGGCGAATTCTCCAAGGTTTACAGCATACCGGAGCAGAGAGTGGAAGAGATACTGAACGCCCTGATGAAGGAAGGGTACATACAATCCCTCCAGTGAGCGAGTGAGCACCGATGGCGGGAATAAGCAAAATAACCAAGATAAGCAAGCGTCCCTTCAAGTTCGAGCTCCGCCGCAAATTCGTCAACCGCAAGAGGTTCAAGGTGAAGGAAAAGAGACCAATAGACCTCATAATGGCTGAAATAGCCAAGTTCCGCCCCAAGAAGGTCCAGTCTGCCGAAGTCGCGGAGCGCAGGAAAAACCCCCTCGTGCCTTTCATAATACTCGGCGTGATAATAGTCGCGCTCATCCTCCTGTTCCCCCCTACTCCAAACACAGCAGGGAAGCAGAATGCGACTTACCCTGCGCCCACCCTGGAAGCGCTTGTGCTTGAGGACGGAATAGCGAGCTTCGGCGGCCACGTTGCCGATTCCAGGGTCGCGTACTACACGCTCCAGTACAAAACAAGCAACGCGGACGCGGTGAAGGTCGAGACCTATATATACGACCGGCGTGTGCCCAACCAGGTGTTCATGCTCAACACCAAGATGTACGAGGCCACCACCTATTCGCAGTTCAGGTTCTCGCTCAAGAAGCTGCTGGAGGCGAAGGGGCTGTCCATGAACGAGATAACGCTGGACCAGCTCGAGACGCTGCCCAGCGGCGCGATAGTCATAGTGCCCACGGGCTACGTGCCTGCGCGCCTTGTGGAGCCCGGGGAGGCGAACATCATCAACCTCCTCAGAAGAGGAGTGGAGATAATATACATAGGCCAGAAGTTCGAGTTCAGCATAGACGAGAACGGGGACACTACTAAGATAGATGCGGACGTGCTCGACAGCATGCCATTCTACTTCGTGTCAGCGAGCCTCAAGGCCGACGGCCTGGACATGAATTCCGGGCTGTACACTGTGCGGAGCAGCCGCGGGACCCTGGGAACCAGCTCCGAGCGCCTCCTTTACGGCATAATAAGCCTTAGAGCAGTGGAAAACGGAGACGTACTCTTCCTGCCCCAGAGCCTCGACGAAGGGTGGGACACCCCTGAAGAGGCGGCTTCGGACATAGCCAAGGTAATAACCGAGCTGAAGTGGATAACCCCGAAAGGGAGCCACGAGATGGACGGCGTGGTCACGAACAACACCACTGTCGGGATATTTTACTCCTCGCCGTTCTCGGAAAGGGAGAAGACGATCTTGGTGCGCGTGGTTGCGTCCAACGCAGGCAACCAAACTGAGAAGACGATACTCAAGTACCCGCGCTCGGACGTGCGCGGCGACCTTTTCCTCGTCGAGGAAACCGACCGGATCGTTTCCGGGAAGATAACCGAGCAGGACACCAAGTTCATCCTCTTCCTCAACGAGACCACGCCTGAGAAGAAGAACATATATCTCTCCATAAAGAACGTGTCCGGAGCCGAGGTGCACAAGCGCTCGGTCGCGTTCGGAAGCGGGGGGAGGATAAGCCTCCATGGAACCGTGCAGTTCTCGGACCGCCTCGCGCTGGACGAAGGGGTATACGTGGCCGAGATAATGGACAAGGAAGGCAACGAATTCGCCCGCGCGATCCTCTCCGTGCGCCAGGTGAAGATAATCAGCACAGGAATAGATTACTCCAACGGGATATTCAAGTTCGCGGTCCTTTCCGATGGCGTGAAGACGAAGGTCAAGAAGATTACCGTCACGGTGGACAAGAAGTATAATTACACTTTCTACGGGGTTTCGGAATTCACGGTTGACATGACCGACGTGCTGGGCGGCCAGCCCCTTCCGGTGGGCAACCACACGTTCGACTTCGAGTTCAGCGATATCAAGGAAAGCATGGTGTTCACCAAGATGACGAGCTCGCAGTTCTACGAGAACCCGCTCTACTGGGTACTCGGCGCTGTCGCACTGGCGCTTTTCGGAAGCGCGCCTTTCCTGGCGATGTTCATGCGCAAGACCGAATACGCGCTGGACATACCTGACTTTCCTCCGCTCGCGAGCATAAAGATACCTGTGAAGAAGGCCACGGTCTTCGGCATAATGGAGAAGATAAACGAGGATTACAAGTGGAAGAACACGCCGCTCACGCTGGACGAGATAAAGAAGGGCTTCAAGAAGATAATATACCAGAACAAGCAGATATTCATAAGCGACTACAACCTGGAATTCATACTCGGGCAGCTCAAGAGCCGCGGCGAGGTGAAGAGCGCGCTCGACTATTATGGACTGGCGAAGTGGGAGACCGAATCCGGAAGGAGCATCACCGCGCTCTCCATATACCGGAAGGTCAGGGACATCTGCATAAACAACGCCATACCTTTCAGCAAGCTCGGGGAGAGCAAGGACTGCGACATAAAGATAAGGGTGTTCGGCCAGGACGTCTACATCTACATAATAGATTCGCAGGAAGTCAGGGAGCAGAAGCTTGCGCAGGCGCTCAAGGCAATGCATAAGGGGCTCGCGGTGCTGCTCTTCAAGGACGCTGAGGACAAAAAGGATTTCGAAGACACGATAAACTCCGCCTCGGAGAGCACGGGCATAATCAAGCTGGAGATGATGAGCGGCTCCATCGCGACCCTTTCGATAAGCGAGCTGGAGAAGATGCTCAAGGAAATGAAGAACATGTAGTTTAAAAGTGGCATAATACGTACGAACTTTCTTGCCTCTTTTATGAACCCCTTCTAGAACAATCCCAAACCGAGTGTGCGGGCACATCCGTGCGCTCGCACACACGTTAAATCCACTATTTGCGAACGAAGTACGCTTTGAACTGCTCTGGACTCTGCGTATAAGAAATGAAGGCGACGCCGTCAAACATCGCCAAAATTCTGTCCTGCAACGGACAATGCACGGCGTTTGACGGCGTCCCGCAGAAAGAAGAAACTGCGGCTTAAAATCCAGCAGCCGGGGCGGCCGGTCCTTTGCGCTCCGCAAAGATCCCAAAAAAGAATGGGAATTAGTAAGTCAGCATCGCCTGCTTCTGCGGCTGGATGGCGACAAAACCTTTTTCTACCATCTCTATTACGTCCTCCACCTGAAGGTCGTTCTCCCTTGCGAGGTAGCCGAGCGAAACCAGGTTCCTTATCGTTTGAGCATCCATGTTCATCTAATCACCTGTACTGACGATGGATTTCAGCGCTTTAAAAAGAAAAGGATGGGGTGCTTTCCAGTGGGTAGAAGGGGATTAAGGAAGCATCATCTTCCCCTTCTAGGAACCTCTCTTGTATGATTGTATCAACAAAGAGGAAAATCAGGGAAAAGAAAGATGAAAAGAAAAAAGAATGAAATCCGCCTGGGAAGGCGGACAATTACGCGAGGACTTCGAGATCCTCTGCGAAGAAGCGGCTCGCGCTCGAATCCTCCTCGGACTGGAACTGCGCCCCGCCTACAGATGCGCCTTTCACCCCGGTGACGATCGCGACGATCTCCAGCTTGCCTTCGTAGTTCTGGATTATCCTCGCGCCCCACTTCACGTTCGCCTCCGCGTCCATCTTCTCGGTGATGATTTCACCGGCCTTTATCGCGTCTCCGAGCGTGAGGTCGCTTCCTCCGGATATGTGGATGAGCGCACCCTTGGCGCCCTCGAATTCCACGTCGAGGAGCCTGTTCTTTATCACACCCTCGGCAGCGGCGCGCACCCTGTCGGTGCTCTTTCCTTCGCCCACTGCGATGAATCCGACTCCTCCGCCCTGCATGATTGCGCGTACGTCCGCGAAGTCGATGTTAATGAGCGACGGCTGGGTTATCGTCCAGACGAGACCGCTGATAGCCCTCGCGAGTATCTCGTCGGCAACCGCGAACGCTTCCTGCATCGGAAGGTTCGGCACGAGCTGGACGAGCCTGTTGTTGTCCAGGATGATCACTGAGTCGCAGCTCTTCTTGAGCAGCGCGATGCTCTCGTCAGCCCTCTTCTTTCTAGCCCTTTCGAGAGCGAACGGGTAGGTCACCATCGCGACCACGATTGCGCCCTGCTCCTTGGCTATCTGCGAGACTATCGGTGCGGCACCGCCTCCGGTTCCGCCTCCCATACCTGCGCAGATGAATACGAGGTGCGCTCCGTCTATCTCCTTCTCTATGAGCGACCTGTCAATCTCCGCTGCCTTCGCGGCTATTTCCGGATAACCGCCTGCACCGAGACCCTTGGTTATCGTTTTTCCGATCAGGACTTTCTTCGCCCTCTCGTGCATGATGTTGAGGTGCTGCTTGTCAGTGTTTATCGCTACAAGCTCAGTGCCCTTCACGCCGCTCTTTATGAGCCTGTTTATGGTGTTGTTTCCTCCTCCGCCCACACCGATCGTTACGATCTTGATCTGGTCCGAGCTGTCCGCTTCCGTGCTCGAGCTTTCGCTTGAGCTCACTCCCATCACCGACTTCACTAAATCTTCCATTCAAATCACCTGGTTCGCCTTGACTTAGAACTTATTTGGTTCATTTAAATATGTTGATTTTTACGTCTGAAGGTTTCCGTGCTGTTAGTTGAGTTTCTACAACAATGGGCTCAATCTCACAGAGCAAAGATTTAAATGTATTTAGTAAATACATTTATGCAAGGCGATCAAGGCGACCGCCTTCCCCCCAAACGAGTTTCCAGTTTCGGGTTCCAAGTTTCGGGCCAAACTGAAAACGCGAAACCCAAAACCCCCTGTGATGGCATGGTAAAGGTAATCACGATAAGAGATGACGTGTACGCCAGCCTCTACAAGATAAAGCGCGCGAAGGGAATGAGTTTTTCCGAGGTCCTGGAATACCTGATCACCATGGACAGGCAGAGGAAGGGGAAAAAGACGGACATGTTCGCGCTCGCAGGCACCGTTTCAGATGATGAAGTGGACAGGCGGCTGTTCGACAAGATAAGGAGAGGGTTATAGATTGGAAACCAAGATATGTCTTTCCTCCGAAGTGATTTTCGATTTCCTCACAGGAGACGAAGCTACGGTGCAGAAAATCAAGCTCTATTCAAACGAGGATCTGTGCATAAGCTCCCTGACGCTGTTTGAATTGAGGAGCGCGGTGGAGAAGCAGGAAGCAGTCTCGGAATTTTTGAATTACGTCTCTGTGCTTGATTTCGACAGCCAGGCAGCTGAGGGCGCGGCTCGCATAATACACGAGGACCTCCACCACGGGAACAGCAGGAGCACGAAATCAGCAATAAACGCCGCCATATGCATATCGCATAACGCGTTCCTTTTCACGAAGGACAGGGCAGAATACGAGGGAATACGCGGGCTCAAGCTAGTGTGACCTGCGCACGAACAACGCATAATATGCCGCTCCTGCGAGCACTGTGCCGAATCCGATCATCCAGGAAAGCTGGGGAAGGCTCGCCATGAGCACTATGCAGGAAACCAGGCCTCCTGCTGCAGCGTAGCGCACGCTGCTCCTGAACACCCTCAGCCCACTGAGGTTTATCGCCGCGTAATAGAGAAGGTGGGAGAAGCTGCTTATGTAGACGATCTGGGAAAGGTCTGCTGCGAACGCAAGGGCGAAAATCGCTGCTGAGCCGAGCGCTATGGAGTATACGGGAACGCCGCTGCTGGACATCGCGCAGAGGAACGAGGGAAGCTCCCGGTCGCATGCCATCTTGTACGCGAGCCGCGAAACGCCGAGGATCGAGCCGAGCAGCACGGTCCCTGTTGCCAGGAGCGCCCCGAACGCCATCACCATCCCTCCATACCAAGCGCCTTCTGCAGCCATAGCGTCAGCGAGAGGGGATTCTGATTCTGCGAGCGCCGCGTACCCGGCCACGCCGACCGCAGCCACTGCCACTGCAGCGTAAAGCAGGGTGGAAACCGCGATGGAGATAAGCGTAGCTGCAGGGACGTTCCTTTTCGCGTCCTTAACCTCGTCCGCTATTACTGCGACGCGCGAGAATCCCGAATACGCGAAGAATATGGTGGCCGCGCCTGCCAGCACGCCTCCGAGCCCGAACGGCGCGAGCGGCTCGAAATTCGCCGGCTTGAAATAGAATAATGCAACTGCGATGAAGAACAGCAGTATCGCGACCTTCACCGCCACAAGCACGTTGTTGACCTTGCTCTCGTTCCTCATCCCGGCCAGGTTTAGGGCCGCTGCTGCGGATATGGCTACGGCCGCCCATGCCTGCACAGGAATAGAAGGGACGAAGAATGCCGCGTAGTGGCCGAAGCCGACTGCAACTGCCGCGCCTGCCACGACGTTTGAGAATATCCACACCCAACCCACCACGAAGCCGGCCCAGTCTGACAACGCCTCCTTGGCGAAGAGGTACGCTCCACCGCTTTTAGGATAAATCCTGCTGAGCTCCGCGCTCGCAAGCCCGGTCATCACTGCTACTGCCGCAGCTATGAGGACCGAGATGAAAACAGCCGGGCCCGCGGCTCCTGCAGCTGTCCCTATGATTACGAATATCCCTGCGCCTATTATCGCTCCCAGCGCCACGTTCACTGCATCGAAAAGCGAGAGCACTGGCCAAAGCGATTTCATCTCCAGATTGGGTTGATACCTAGCCGCTATGCGACGGTTCAATCTGGAGATTCTCCGTCGAATGAGGGATACTCCACGCCGCGAATGCGGCCGAGCCACCGCAGTGGCGAGCGCTTGCAGCGAGGCCTCTTCTACGGCGTTCATTTCCTCCCCTTCATCAACTCGTACATGTCGATTACTTCCTGCGTGGTGGTGCTCTCCTTCGGCTCCTTGTCCAAGCGCAGCTTCATCATGCGCGGAAACCTCAGCGCATACCCTTTGCCGCCTTCCATCCCGCACGTGTGCGTGGGGCTCAGCGTGATGTCGTCGAACGCCACTTCCACCACATACTTTGGCTGCACCCAGAAATCCGGCTTCACCTTCCATTCCAGGTCCTTCGCGGAATCTTTGGTCCTGATTTCGGACAGCATCTCCTGGAGCGTTTTCATCTCCTCCTCACTGTACCCTGAGCCCACTTTCGCAACTGTTTCGAGCTTTCCGCGCTCGGGATTATACACGGCGACGAGGAGCCCTCCGAACTCGAATTCCGCACGCGCGCCCCTCCCCAGATAATAGCCCACTATGGTTGCATCAACAGTGTCCACTGCTTTTCCGTAGCTCTTCTTGAGCTTTATCCACGCGAATTTCCGCGCGCCGGCAACGTAAGACGCATTCAAATCCTTGGCCATTATCCCTTCCAGCCCACGGTCCACGGATTCTTGGAAAAGCTCCTCCACTTCCTGCGCTGTTTTCGCTATTTTCTTTTCTGAGATCTTCAGTATTCCTGACGGGAAGATGTTTTCCATCCACTTCCTGCGCTCCGCGTAGCTCTCTTGGGTGAGGTCCTTGCCGTCAAGGTACATGATGTCGAACGCGTACACGTAAAGGGGGTACTCCTTCGCGCTTTCCCCGATCCCGTATTTCCTCCTCCTGTGCATCGTTTCCTGGAACGAGTAGAAGCGGTTCTTCTTTTCGTTGAACGCGAGCGCCTCGCCTTCGAATATCATCTCCTCGTGCTTCAGTTTCCTCACGGCATCTATCACATCGGGATACATGAACGTTATCTTCTCCAGCTTCCTGGAATATATCTCCACCCTGCTTCCCTTCTTGTGCACCTGTATCCTGAACCCATCGAATTTGAATTCTATTGCACACTCGCCTATCTTCTCTAAGATTTCCTCAGGGGTGGAGAGCCGCTCCGCGAGCGCTGGCCGTATGGGCTTGAACAGCTCTATCCTGAAATCCCCTATCCTCTCCGGCGCTTCCATGAATGTTTTCGCCACGAGCCCCAAGTCTGAGCAGAGGTTGTACGCCCTTTCCAGATACGCCCTGAGGCTTTTGTCCCCTGCCTTGGCCACTGAAAGCGCGTCCAGCACGGTCGGATCGCCTATTCCAAGCCTGAGCTGGCCAGCCACGAACCGGGTTATGAATTTCCCTTCCGCAGGAGAAGCATTGTTAAGGAGCTCGGCGAGCAATTTTATCTTCAGGTTCTGGCTCCCAGTTCCGGCTGCTTTGGCTATCTTGAGCATCACGTCGTAGATGTAAGAGGATTCCATGTCCTTGGTGGAGAGCGCCTGCTGCCTCTTCCTTCCCAGGAAGGACTCCGATACCAATCCAAGGTCGCCCAGCTTCTTGTACTCCTTCTCCACATCCTTGAAGGAATAGCCAGTAGAGCTTGCAATCGCCTGCATCGCGAACCTTTCGCCCATCCCCAGGTCTATTCCTTCATAAGGGGGCGCCAGGATGCCTTGTATGATGTATGTGATCTTCCTTGCCTCTTCCGGCTTCGCGTTCCCGTATACCTTTGCAAGAAGGCTGGTCATCTCCAGCCTGCAGCTCTTCTTCTCTATCTCCTCGAATGCGGCTGCGAGTTCCCTGAAAAGCATGCTCTCGCCTTCGCCAGCAATGAATATATAGTTTATTCAAGCCGATTCTCATGAAAAAGAAGAACGTGTATTTCGTCCCTGAAAAGAATGCCGTAGAGCTGGACATCGCGGCTGCAGAAAGGGAGGTGAGCGACACGCGCAAGAAGCTCTATTTCGCGATTTCGCTCGTGATGACAGAGCTCGGCAGGATGCTGAATTCAGGGAAAAGGAAGCTGATGAAAGGCTGATAAAGTTCATGAACAAAGTCGAGAACGAAAGGAAAAAAGGATAGAGTTCTAGCCCGCTGCCCTAAATGCCCATGGCCCCGATTACCCTCGCCTTGTAGAGTATCGCAACCGAGCGTATGAGCGCGGTGAGAGTGAATGCGAACGCAAGCGCGAGCAGCAGCTCGCTCCTGTTCAGGACGTAAAAGAGGAATATGAGCACAGGGTAGGCGAACTGCCTTCCTATGCTTTCCATGACCTCCAATGAGAAGAATTTCAATTTCTTCCTGTCCTCGTACCTCACCGCGTTTATGCCTGCCATCTGCCCCAAAAACATCAGGAATACGGCTGCCATCACGAGGCTGAGGCTCCTTGTGGAGAGGAACGCGAACACGCCGAAGAACATCAATATTTCGCCGAGGAAGCTGAAGAATCCGTCGAGAATCTTGAGTATCCATAATCGAATTATGCTCATGTGCACATGCCTCGTTTATGCTGCAGAAATTTCCTGAACCGGTCAATACCTGCAACGAAATTAGCCGAAGGGATTTTTAATATGCGTTTCCCGGGCGAAGCGCAAGACAACTGGTGAATTTGGCTGTCATGCGCGAGCGCTTTATGCGCCGCGCATGACAGGTTTCGGCTTCTTAGCAACATGGGGTTTGCAAGGGGAAGAGTATGCTCTGGCATCCGCCTTGCATCAGAACACCCGGGCCATGGAAACCTTGTGGTCCTCCTCTATCCTGAGCAGCTGGTTGTATTTTGAGGTGCGCTCCCCGCGGGCAGGCGCGCCAGTCTTTATTTGCCCTGCGTTTATGCCTACTGCGAAGTCCGCGATGAAATTGTCCTCGCTCTCGCCTGAGCGGTGGCTCACCACTATGCGGATACGGTTCTTCCTGCACATCTCCGCGACTTCCAAGCTCTCGCTAACCGTGCCTATCTGGTTTATCTTCAGCAGGAGCGCATTCACCGCCTTCTTCTCTATCGCGGTTTTAAGCCGTGCAGGGTTGGTCACCAGCAGGTCGTCGCCCACGATTTGCACCTTGGATCCAAACTTCGAGGTCATGGACGCGAAGCTTTCGAAATCATCCTCGTAAAATGGGTCCTCTATGCTCAGGATGCCGTATTTCTTTATCATCTCCCCGTAATAATCGAGAAGCTGCCCTGCGTCGAGCTTCTTCCCGTCTATGGAATATTTTCCGCCCTTCCCTTCATAGAAGGAGCTTGCCGCTGCGTCTATTCCCAGGAGGATTTCCTTTCCGTATCCCGCTTCCTCTATCGCCAATGAAATCTCCTCCATCGCGTCGAAGCAGTTGGAGAAATTCGGGGCGAAGCCGCCCTCGTCCCCGACGTTCTTCGCGCTGGCGCCGTATTTCTTCGCGAGACGCCTGCCGAGAGCGTGGTAGACGTTGCACGCCATCTCCATCGCTGAGCGGAAGTCCTTAGGCCATTTCGGGATTATCATGAATTCCTGTATCGCCAGCGAATTGCCTGCGTGCTTCCCTCCGTTGAGGATGTTCAGCATGGGCACGGGGAGCAGGTTTCCTCCGAGGTATTGGTAGACCTGCTGCTTCTTCGCGTACGCCGCGGCTTTCATCAGGGCCATGGAGACCGCGACTGTCGCATTCGCGCCCAGCACGCTCTTGTTCTCGCTCCCGTCCAGCGAGATCATCTTCGAATCCAGCTTCCTCTGCTCGGACGCGTTCTCGCCAACTAGCGCGGGCGCGATGATATTGTTCACGTTGCTCACCGCGTTCAGCACGCCCTTTCCGCCGAAGCGCTTGCCTCCGTCCCGCAATTCGTGCGCCTCGTGGATGCCTGTGCTCGCCCCGCTCGGCGCGATTGCACGCGCGAATGAAGAGGCGGTCTTAATCTCCGCCTCCACAGTCGGATTGCCTCTTGAATCCAGCACCTCACGTGCGAAAACGCGCTCGATTCGCAAATTGAAAGTCATAATATCATACCTTGCGGATCTATGGCGGCCCAATTTGCGAATTCGGCGACGATTACTTTCATGGAAACACCGCTATTCGAACGTCACCGGCGCTTCAGGAGGAACTCCGATCTCCTTCACCGTGTCCAGCAGCATCTTCTGCATCTCCACAGGATCCAGGCTTTCCAGAGCCTTGATCGCGAAATCCAGCTTCGCCTCGCTCTCCGAGTAGATGGTAAAGAGCAGGTCTCCGGGCTCCACCTTGTCCCCCTTGAGGCGATAGAGATACACTCCTGCGCCCTTGTCGCCTGGCGCGCCAGCGAGCCTGCATATCTTGGAGATCGCCTTGTTGTCTATGTGGCTTATCTTTCCGCCGCGCTCCGCGCGCACCTCGTATTTGTACTGGCCTATGGGCATGTCGTCGCTCTTCACGTTCCTGTCCCCTCCCTGCAATTCTATTATCTCCCTCATCTTCGCGAGCGCCTTCCCGCTGTCTATGAAATGCTCAGCGACCTCGTAGCCCTTGCCTTTCTGCACTTTTCCGCTGAGCTCGAGCACCTTGCCTGCGACAATCAGGCTCTTGTGCCTCAAATCTTCAGGCCCTGCACCTTCGAGCACCTGCAAAACGTCCCTGGCCTCCAGCGCCGGGCCGACTCCGTTTCCTATGGGCTCGCTTCCGTCCGTTATGAGCGCTTCGACGTTCATTTCGAGCATTTTTCCTATCTTGAGGAAGTCCTGCGCCAGCTCCTGCGCATCGGCCATGGATGCGATCTTGGTTCCCCTCCCTATCGGGATGTCGATTATTACGTGCTGCGCTCCTACGCTCTTCTTCTTCGCGAGGATGGATGAAAGCAGCACGCCCCTGGGATCCAGGCTGAGTGGGTTCCGTATCTTGATGAGTTTGTCGTCAGCCGACGCGAGGTTGAGGCCTCCGCCCCACACTATCGCGCCGTAGCTCTTGAGCACCATCTCCTTCAATTCGTCGATCTGGAAATCCACGTTGGCGAGCACCTCCATGGTGTCCGCGGTCCCTGCAGGGCTCGTTATCGCCCTGCTCGAGGTCTTCGGAATGTACACTCCCGCTGCTGCTATTATCGGGACTATGACCATCGTGGTCCTGTTGCCGGCAACGCCTCCGATGCAGTGCTTGTCCGCTATCGGGCTCTTGCCCAGTATAAGGCGGTCGCCGCTTGAGACTATGCTATTCGTCAGGGAAACGACTTCGCTGTCGGAGAGACCGTTTATGTACATGGAGGAAACCCACGCCCCCAATTCAGCTTCGCTGAGCTTGTTGTCCATGAGGTCCTTGATTATCGTGTCCACTTCGCCCGGCGTCAGCTCCTTCTTGTCCATCTTCTTCCTTATGTATTCCAGCGACGCAGGGCGGTTGAGGTGGACTATCTCGATTATGTCCCCGTCCTGCACTTCCAGGTAGTCGCTCACGTCCCTGAAGACGCCCATCTCCCCGGGCTTCACCACGTCCTCGCCGGCTACGTCCACCACCACCGCGAGCTCTTTGCCCTTGAAACGCAGCATCTCGCGGTAGCCGGCGTAGACGTCGTTCTGCTGCGCCTCGGCCTTGTTGAGCACCACTATGCGCTTGCCCGTGTATATGTTTATCTTCTTCGCCTGGACTATGTAGGGCTTTATCCTCCACACGTCCACCTTCTTCTTCTCCTTCTCCACGTACACCTTCTGCCCTTCCTTGTGGAATGTGTGCAACCCGGCGCCGTTGCCGTTTTTCGGTTTTGCGCCTCTGGTTTCCGGCTTTGCTCCGCTTTCCTCTTTAACCCCGCTTTTGCCACTCTCTTTTGATTTTGAAGGTTTGCCAGCCATAAGAACACCAAATCATGAAATCTGCAGCCCGAGCCGCTGGTTCGCGACGCTCCACAACGACTGGGGCGGTATCACTCCTATTTCCGTCACGTAGCCGTTGATGTAACGCGACGCGGTAGCGTCGAACGCAGGGTTGGAGACCTTGACGTTTTTGGGCGCGTCTTCCCACACTTCGCTGCTGTCGCGCTGCTCTATCTTCTCCCTGTTGCCGAAAATGGTGAGGGGATCGTATTTGTACAGCTCGGTCGCGCTGTAGAAACTCACGTCGTGCATCCTCGCTATGTGCGCAAGGGTGGAAGTCCCAACCTTGTTTATCAGGTCGCCCATCGAAGTGACCGCGTCAGCGCCCACTATGCAAAGGTCCGCCTTCTTCATGTAAAAGTTCATCGCGCCGTCCACTGCGAGAGTCGTTTTTATCCCTGCATCGGCCAGCTCCTTCGCCGTGGTGCGGCCCTGGTACCTCGGCCTGGTCTCGAGCGCGACCACGCTGAATTCCTTGTCCAGCTCCTTCGCCCTCTTCAATATGCCGATCACCGTGGAGCTGTGGCAGTGCGTCATCACAATCCCGCCGTCCGGGATAAGGCGCGCGCCGTAGTCGCACAGCTTCCTGTGGTTCGCCTCCATCTCGTCGAAATAGGATATCGCCTCCTTCACAATCGCCTTCTTGAGCACGTTGACGTCGAGCGCAGGGTGCGTCTTTATCTGCATGAGCGTGAATTTCACCGCGTCGTTTATGGAATTCCTCATCATGGGCTCAGTTGGCCGCGAAGCCGCGAGTGCATCCCCCACCTCCAGCAATTCGGAATAGAGCTCGGGCTTCGACCTCGCCCTGGATTTCTGTATCTGGATTATGAGAGCCTCTATCGCGCTCTTCGCCACGTTCCTGGCACCCTGTATCTTGAGGGACTTTATGTCCCTGATTATGCGCTCGACTTCACGCTCCATTTTTTCACCGTGGCCGTGCGGCCCTACGCCGTTTTGAAATGGGAATTAAGTAATATAAACGTTCCCCTCATAATTCTCGCATGAGAAGAGCTGTTTTTCTCGCCATTGCGCTCGCGTTCGCAGCGGGCTGCATAACCTCCTCCCTCAGGAACGGCGGCGGGGAGAACGTTGCGGAGACGAAGAAGCTCAACCTCGCAGGTCTCGGGCTCACGAAGCTCATGGAGCTCGGGATTCCGATAGAATGCGGAGTCAACACGTCGAACGGGTTTGTGGAATTCAGGATAGCCAACGGCTCGTTCAGAACGCAGAGCGGCCAGTTCGTGGTGATAGGCAAAGGCACCGCGGTGTACATGAAAGTCCCGGGCGAGATGAGGGAGGAGCTCGGCTGCGACTGGGTGATGGTCAACGCGACGGAGAACGTGTTCGCGGAATGGCGCGCGCAGCTCAGCCCTGTGCAGGAGGACTTCTACGCAATCCCTCCCGCTAATTTCGACTGCGACGTGGATGACGTGCACGAATCGGAATTCTACGTCTCAGGGGACATCTGCTGGTTCTTTGATTTGAAATTGAACGCTACTGAAGGAACTTGAACGTCCACACAACTCCGAGTATCCCGAGGAACTTGAAAACCAGCGAGAGCATCATGAACCTGTTGAGCTCCATCCTGCTGAAGCTCAGCACAAGCACCGCGAGCTCGTCCGGTATGAAAGGCGTCGCGAGGCACGTCCCTCCGAGGAACATAAGCGCCGCCCTTTCCAGGTCCGTCCTCGGGCGGGGGGCCTTGAACTCGTAGCCCATGAACGCTACCTTCTTGTGCAGGACCTTGTTGAAGCCCACGAAGAATATCGTGTCCGAGAGCATCGCGCCAACCGAAGCTGCCATGGCTATGCGCAGCGGGCTCATCATGTCAAGATAAGTGGAAAAGAGGGCTATGGAGAGCGGGACGGTTGCGGATGAGGAATAGAAGAGCCCTGCTACGAGCACCCCAAGGTTCATGAACGTGCCCAGGGAAAGTATGAACGCTTCCATCACACCGCTCGTGTAGAGCATGTAAGACAACGCAAAGATGACAACGAATACGATCGCATCGCGCATGATTATCCATCATCACCTAAATTATTAAACTGCGCGAGCCATACTTCACCATGGCTTCTGTCGAGATAAAAGGAATAATCACGCGCATTTACGGACGCGACGAGTTCAGGTGCACAATCCACGACGGAAACAGGAACTCGGAATTCTTTTCGCGCACGTTCGTCCATCCGGGGGACAGCGCGAGGGTTTCGTGTTTTGAGGAGGAGCGTTTCGGCAAAAAGGCGCTGGTCGCGGAGAAGATCGAGAAGGCTCCGGACATGTACGCGGAAGTGGAAGGAAAGCTTATGGAAAATGCACAGCTTCATCCCATTTCAGGATTTGACGGCACTACGGAAAAGATGAGGGGGCAATTCGAAATGATGGCGCGCAAGATATACGCTGCGCAGCAGCTCGGAAGGCACATCGCCGTGAAGTTCCACGGCGACGCGGACGGCATATCCTCCGCGCTCATTGTGAGGAAATTCCTCCGCGCAACGTACCTCCAGCAGAACGGCGCCATATATTCCGTGGGCGACGCCATACGGGATTTGGAGAAGATGAACCAGCAGTTCCGCCCCCTGCTCGTGTTGCTGGATTTCGGGAGCGGGGAGGACAGCGCGGAAGGATTGGGGCTCGCGAAGGCAGGAGGTTTGGAGATGATCAGCATAGACCATCATCCGCCAAGCGGATTTTCAGTTCCGAGTTTCGCGTTGAGGGTGAATCCTTGGGACGCAGCCGGCGAAACCCAGGACAATAAACCGGAAACGTTTGATGGCTCCAGATACCCGACAGGATTCCTGTGCGCGAAGCTCGCCGAGGCGTTCGGGATCGGAAGCGACGGGCTTGAGAGGGTAGCGTGCGCAGGAGACAAGAGTTCCATCGTTGAAATTTCCAAGGAGGACAGGGAGAAGGCGCTCGTGCTCGATTTCGTAGCCACGTATTCCGGATTCGGGAACGGGATAGAATTCTATTCGGAGGTGCTCGCCAAGCCGGAGCTATTCAATTCCATTCTGGTGCAGGCGCATTCGAAGCTTGAGGAAGCTGACCGGCTGCTCAAGACCGCGCTGAAGAGCAAGAGTGTGCAGAAGGCTGAAGTTTATTGGTTCAACCTGGACACTGTTGCGGAGAAACGCGAGTTCCCGAACAGAGGAAAAGTGACCGGGAGGGTTTTCGAGGTTGCAGGCGCGAAAGGGGCCGCGGTCGTCATAGGGTATTCGAAAAGGACGCTAATATTCCGGCTCAATGACGAGGCTGTTGCGAACGGGCTGGACGCGCGGCGCATAATAGAGGGGATGAAGGCCAACTTTTCCGATTTCGTGGAGAACGGAGGGGGGCATGCGCGCGCCGCAGCGTTGCGGATAAAGGAAGGCTTCGAAGCAGCTGCTGTTGAGGAAATTATAAAAATGCTGGGACAGCAATAGAAGCATGGAAGAAGCGAAGGGAAGGAAACGGCATCTCGCCCCGCTCGTGCGGCTGTTCTGGGCAGCCAAAGGCGCGGCAATGATCCTGTTCCTCGCAGCGTTCATGAGCTTCCTCCTTTCCTCGACTAAGGGAGACATATTCTGGATAAGGAATGCCGACATACCTGCTTACATATGGGGCGCGGCCGCGGTTGCGCTTGCCGCATACCTTTTCTACATAGAGCTGAAGTACCGCAATTATTTCTACATCCTCGGCGAAGAGGAGATCGTGATACGCTCAGGGGTTTTCAACAGCGAGCGCGTGCTCATCCCGTACATAAGGATACAGAACATGAATGCGATACGGGAAGTGCACCAGCGCATCCTCGGCACTGCCACGATAAAGATAGAGACCGCGGGCGGGAATCCGGGGGAAGCCGAAGGGTACCTTCCCGCTGTGAACGACCACGAGAAGCTCATGGCAGAAATCTCGGAGAGGATGGAGGCGGCCAGGAAGAAGGCCGGGCCGAGGGGAAGGTTTTAGGAAAGGCGGATTGCCACTGCTCCTTGAGGACGTTCAGCTTTCCTGCAGTTCGCGGTCGCGGCGCCTTCCTTGACCAAATCCACAAAAATCGTATTGTACGCCTCGTCCGACGCGAGGCAGGTTGTCTTGTTGATCAGCTTGAATATCACGTTGTCCTTTTCCTTCCTGTATGCGAATGCATACTCGAACAAGTCCGGATGACCTTCCGCCATGTAATCGGCATAATCATTGACTACGAAGTATATCGTTTCTCCAGTGCGGCAAGGGTGTCCTTTTGGGATTTGTTAGTGGGGTCATAGAGATTTGAACTCTAACATGCTGGTTGCTTGCTCCCTTTCGGGGACCTGGAGCCAGCCGCGCTGCCTGGTTACGCCATAACCCCATAGATAACTGCCTTTTACTTACAGTACAGTTGCATTCCTCCTACCGTCTATTCGAGTTCTGCAACTAGGGCTGACGTAGTACTTTGCCGTCAAATACATATCCAATCCCATAATGCTCACCTTTCTTTTGTTCTTCCAAACAG
>JBBITJ010000008.1:0-5843 GCA_037440825.1 Microcaldota archaeon
TTGAGCTTCTCCAACTCACGTTTCCAGTAATTCGCAGTATGGTATTTGGTTTTGAGGTATCCTGCTTCAAACCATGCCTTGGGCTTCATCATTCCTTTGCGTGCGGGATCGATGTCCCGGGCCTTTTCATTATTCAGCATCTCAGTTATGTCAGCCGCCCTTTGTTTGATTCGTTCAAGCGCTCTTTCCTTTTGTGCTGCTGCGCGTTTAAGGGCTTTTTTGGCATCGGCAATGTCATTTTTTGCCTTCCAGAGCTGGGATTTGTTGAACTGCACTCCTGCTGAACCCGGCTTTGGATTCAATCGTTCCTTCGCAGCGGCGTCGTTCCCATACCGCGCCATTCTCGTACATATCGACGCCCATTTCCGGAATGCTTCATCGAGAATCTTCATCTGTTCGGGCGTCAGATCGAGCTTCAACTTCAAAGAGAGCATGCAAGCACCACAAAATTGACTCAGCTAAAGTTAAAAAGATATCTGGCGAGGCGCAGCCGGAACCGACCAAATACAAGAAGCGCTGCGTGGACTGCTGCTTCCTTGGCTTATGCAGGCGCGTATGAGGGCGAAATATTTAAAAACCCC
Source organism: Microcaldota archaeon (assembly GCA_037440825.1). Lineage (GTDB taxonomy): Archaea > Micrarchaeota > Micrarchaeia > Anstonellales > Bilamarchaeaceae > JAHJBR01. Next base: position 582 of record JBBITJ010000008.1, read on the forward strand.
TTCGATATAAAGAGATATACTCTTTTCTAGGAGGAAAAACTAAGATTAGTTCTGCTAATCTGCAAGGTGAAAACAATCTTGTCGTCTGAAGACGACAATCTGTTTTTCACGAATAGAAAGAGTGAAATTTAAAGGTGAAAAACATGGCAAAGAAACCGCATGTAAACATAGTGTTTATCGGCCACGTCGATGCCGGTAAGTCCACGACAGTCGGAAGGCTCCTGTACGAGACCGGCGCAGTTTCCGAGCAGATGCTCGCGAAGCTCAAGGACGAGGCGGCAAAGTTAGGAAAGACCACCTTCGAGTTCGCGTTCGTCATGGACGAGCTCAAGGAGGAGAGGGAAAGGGGAGTCACCATCGACATCTCCCACAGGGAGTTCGAGTCTCCGAAGTACCACTACACGATCATAGACGCTCCGGGCCACAAGGACTTCGTCAAGAACATGATCACGGGCGCAAGCCAGGCTGACGCAGCCGTCTTGGTCATTTCGGTCAAGGACGGAATCCAGCCCCAGACCAAGGAGCACGCGTTCCTCGCGAAGGTGCTCGGAATCCAGCAGCTCATAGTGAACCTGTCCAAGATGGACGCGGTGAACTACGACCAGAACAAGTTCAACGAGCAGAAGGCAGAGGTCGAGAAGCTCCTCAAGGGCATGGGGTGGAAGACCGAGAACGTCCAGTGGATAGCGGCTTCCTCCTACAACGGCGACAACATCGTCAAGAAGTCGGACAAGATGCCCTGGTACAACGGAAAGACGCTCCTCGAGGCTCTCGACAGCGTGGTCCTTCCGGCAAAGCCCGTGGACAAGCCGCTCAGGCTCCCGGTTCAGGACGTATTCACGATCACTGGACACGGAACCGTGCCTGTAGGCAGGGTTGAGACTGGAAAGCTCGTGCTCAACATGCCTGTCGTCTTCATGCCTTCGGGCAAGAGGGCGGAAGTCAAGAAGATCGAGATGCACCACCAGGAGATGCAGGAGGCGCTTCCGGGAGACAACGTCGGATTCAACGCCAAGGGCATCGAGAAGAAGGACATCATGAGGGGGGAGGTCGTCGGACCTGTGAACAGCCCGCCGAAAGTCGCGGCAGAGTTCACGGCCCAGATAGTGGTGCTCAACCACCCGACTGCAATCTCGGTCGGATACACCCCTGTGATACACATCCACACCACGCACTTCGCTGGAAAGTTCACGGAGCTCGTGGAGAAGAAGGACCCGAAGACCGGCCAGTCTGCCGGAAAGCCGGACTTCCTCAAGACCGGAGACGTGGCTGTCGTGAAGGTGCAGCCGCTCAAGCCCGTCGTGATCGAGAAGTTCTCGGACTTCCCGCCCCTGGGCAGGTTCGCCATCAGGGATATGGGCCAGACCGTAGCTGCGGGCGTGGTTCTTGACGTAGTCGAGAAGAAGCAGTGATCGGATGGCAAGCAAGGTCAAGATCACTCTCAGCGGCGAGAAACCCAAGAACATCGTGGCTGTGGTGAGCCAGATCAAGGAGCTCGCGAAGAACTTCGGGATGAAGATCCGCGGGCCTATCCCCATGCCGAGGAAATGCTTTCACATAACCACGAGGCGCACGCCTTGCGGGGACGGAAGCGACACCTACGAGCACTGGCAGAAGAGGATCTCCAAGCGCCTTCTCTTCGTGGAAGCGGACGAGAAGAGCATAAGGAACATCCTCCGCATCAAGGTGCCGGACGACGTGTTCGTGAAGATCTCGCTCAGCTAATTTATTTTTCCGTTTCATCCTATTTTTCAACTTTTAAAAGGCTCAGCGAAAGCTTTCGCGAAAGTTTCGATTTAAATATCGGATTCGGAGCATCATCAGTTCAGCAACATTTAAATAGTAGAAATGTTGTAAATTGTATATAAATTGAGGTTTATTACATGGATTCTTACATAGATCCCAAAGACATCGTGAAATGGTATGTCCAGAATGGCGACGTCGAGGGGATTGTGAATTACATAAACAGCACATCCTACTCGGAGAGGGAGGAGGTGTTCAAGGTCCTCCAGGAGACGAGGGATAAGGATCTCATGAAGAAGGTCAAGGCCGCTCTTTCCGGCGGAGAAGTCCAGGAAGAGCACAAGCAGTTCGCAGGCTCCGGCGACATATTCTCGGAAGAGAAGCGGACGGACCGCGTCCGCGTTGTCAAATCCCTGGAAGGCATGACCAAGGATGGCATATTCATGATAATCAACGACATCCCTTACATGTCCGTGCATCAGCAAGCCAACCTTTACATGGACATCCAGTATCTTCTCAACGAGGCGAGGCGGAGCAACGACTCTGCCAAGGTAGAAATGGCGCAGTCCATCCTCACCAAGCTCAACACCTATGCCGGCAGCGAGATGCTGGGCACCGTGAAGGCGATACGCAAGGCCATGAAGGCCGCTCGCAACCCTGCGCCCGTGCAGGAGGAACCGGGCATGAAGCCGGATCCTGCGATAGATAGGCTCCTCCTCGCGATAAGCAAGGGCCAGGTTTCCATAGTGACCGAAGGCTCGGTGGACGCGCTGATGGTCGAGTACTGCTCAACCCCAAGCCCCGAAAGGAAGATGCAGGTCCTCGCGGCATTCGAGGCGCTGCTCTCGCTTCCAGACATTCCGGATCCGAAGACATCCTCAATAGTGGAGCGGCTCGCGGCGATGGAAGAGCGGGATCCCAAGGTGAAAGCGCTCAAGGACAAGCTGGTCGAGAATTTCCTCCCTGCGAACCAGGCGAGGAAAGCCGAGGCGCTGATTAACGTTATTTCCAGCAGCATGAAGCACGAGCTGCGCGAATCAGACCTCCACCTGCTCCAGAGGGAATACAATAGGCGTGTTTATTCGGAGGGGAAAGCCGAGGTGCTCACGGCGCTGTTCCTTTACTTGGTGCATGGCCAAGCCCCCATGGAGAAGAAGGAGCAGGCGCTCAGCGCGATTGCCTCCATGGTAAAGGAGGAGAAGGACCCCTACCTCAGGAAGCTCACCCTGGATGCGGTGCTCGCGATGGAGCGGTCCATGCTCGTGGAAGTGAATGAAGCGCTTATGGGGCGTGTTGTGAAGACGATTGACCCATCCCTCTTCCAGATGGAGGGCATCACGGGCAAGCGCCCCAAGCCGCCCCGCACTTCGGACAGCGCAGCCGCTGCCAAGATGAGTGCCCTGTACAAGATGAGGGAAAAGGCCGTCAAAGAGGCCTCAAATCCCCTCAATGACATCAAGGGATTCCACAAGCCAGCGCAGCAGCCCGCACAGGCAAATCAGCAGAAAAGGAAGATCTGATCATGCTTGGGAGAAACGCGACTGCGCCGCATCCCAGTCCAGGTTTTTGAAGAACGCGCTTATGTAATCCACCCTCTTCAACCCGTAGTCCGGCATGTACGCGTGCTCGAATACGTCCATCACCAGCACGGGCGCGCAGCCCGGAAGATGACCGGAATCGTGCTCGTTTATCCACGTGTTGAACAGCCTCTTTCCCGCAGCGTCGTAGTAGAGCACTACCCAGCCAATTCCCCTCATCGCACCTGTTGCCCGGAAATCCTTCTCCCAATTTTCGTAAGAGCCAAAGTCCTCAGAAATCTTTTTAGCGAGTGCGGAATCCTTTCCCAGTTGCTTTCCGCCCTTCTTCATGTTCCCGAAATAGAGCTCGTGCAATCTCATGCCGCCGAACTCCCATCCGAACCTCCTCTTCAATTCCGCGTATTCGGGAGTTCCGGCAGCAGCTGTTTTCAACAGGTCCGCGACCTTGTTCGTGTTCGCCACATAGCCCTGGTAGAGCGTAAAATGGTTCTTCAGCATCTGCTCGCTGAACCCGTCCATTCCGAGAAGTGCGTCGAAATTCTTCGCTTCGTAAGCCATAGTTCCACCTGCGACGGTTTCCAGTTTCGTCTTCCTCTTTTTATATCTTGCCTATCAGGTCCATGCTCGGCTTGAGCGCCTTCTTACCCGGCTCCCAGTTAGCAGGGCACACCTCGCCGTGATGCTCCCTCACGAACTTCGCGGCTTCCAGCTTGCGCAGCAGCTCCTTCGCGCTCCTGCCTATGCTGTTGTCGTGTATTTCGACAGTCTTGAGCACTCCGTCCGGGTCTATTATGAAGCTTCCCCTGAGGGAAAGCCCTTCCCCTTCGATATACGTGCCGAACTCCCTGCACATTCTGCCCGTAGGATCAGCAGCCATAGGGAACCTTATCTTGGCTATTGCAGGGGAGTGGTCGTGCCACGCCTTGTGCACGAACGCGGTATCCGTGCTCACGCTAACCACCTCGCACCCGGCCTCCTTGAACTTGTCGTAATGGTTCGCCACGTCCTCCAGCTCCGTGGGGCACACGAAAGTGAAGTCCGCAGGGTAGAATATGAGTGCGAGCCATTTGCCCTTGTAATCGGAAATCCTCATCTTCCGTATCTCGTCTCCCACGTATGCGTCGAATTCGAAATCCTGCACCTTTTCCCCTATCCTGACCATATTTCCACCTCGTTTCAAGTTCGATAAACTTATAAATTCAGTTGTTTAAATAAACCTTATGGTTCGTTTTTCAAACTTTGAGCTGCTCGAGGCCCTCAGGGCCAACTCCCGCATCCCGTACGTGGCGCTCGCAGATATGTTCGGGGTGAGCGAAACTGCGGTGAGGAAGAGGATAAGGAAACTGGAGGAGCAGGGCGTGATACGCGGCTACACGATAGACACGGATTACCGCAAGATAGGTCTGGGCGTGCATGCGCTCATCGGAATAGATTCCACGCCGCAGCATTACATTTCGCTGATAGACGCGCTGAAGAAGCTGCCGGACGCGCATTCCCTTTTCACCTCAACCGGCGATCACATGCTCATGCTGGAGTGCAGGCTCGAGGATTCGGCATCCCTTTCGCGGCTGGTGAAAAGCATCCAGCGCATGCGCGGAGTTACGAAGGTGTGCCCCGCGATAATTCTCGAGAGGCTGAAGTGATTCAGAGGTACGCGAGCACTCCGTGTATTATGGCGAGCGTTATGGAAATTGCCGTCATCCTGGATGCCACTTGAACGTTATTGCCGTGTTGCCGTGGAAATTCAGGCGTCCGATAGCGGCCGTGGCGAGGAACGAAGTGAGCGTCAGCATCCCAGATAGATTATATCAGGGGCTTCCCGAAAATCTGATAATGCGTTATCTCCTGAACATCAAGCCACGGTTTTATGCTTCCTCACTAACTTTTTAAACATTCCCGCGTTAATTCCTATGCTTTTTCTGGATTAGGGCATCTGCTCAATCGGAACGCAAAATGCAAAATAAGCTCCTGTAGCTCAGTG
>JBBITJ010000008.1:5943-15500 GCA_037440825.1 Microcaldota archaeon
GGGACTGGTAACATTATCTCTAGTTCCTGGTCCCAGGTTTCGAATTACTCCATCTTCACTTTCGGTTTAATCTCCGCGAGCTTCGTTTTGCACCAATAATCCTATTGGGCTGCCCAGCCGCCTCCAGAACGAACCAGCCGAGCGCGCTCGCCAGGAGACCGCCCTCGCGAACTGCCCTAGCTGGAAGAAATGCAGCACGGCTGCAAGGAAGGAGAAATAAGCCGACAGGCCTGCGTTTTTACCATGCCCGCATTCTCTTGGATAATGTTTTTTTAAACCACCTCATCCAATTGAACACCATGCAAGACATCATGAACTACTTCCTAATACTGGTTCTTCTTGTGCTGTCCGCCTTCTTCTCAGCTTCGGAAGTCGCCTTCCTCTCGATATCCAACGTGAAGATGCACTCCTTGCTCGAAAAGAACGTGCCGGGAGCCGAGACACTCTCCCGCCTGCGCCAGAACAGGAGGAGGGTGATAATCGCAATCCTCATAGGCAACAACATAGTCAACATATCAGCTTCCTCCATAGCCACCTCCATAGCGATAGGGCTGTTCGGAGACGCGGGAGTCGGCATAGCAGTCGGAGTGATGACCTTCATAATACTCACGTTCGGGGAGATTGCGCCTAAGAGCGCGGCGACCACCTACGGGGAGAAGCTCGCCTTGCTTATCGCTGCACCGCTTGAGCTTCTCTATTACGCCACTTACCCTCTTGTCCTGCTCTTCGAGATGATAAATCGGCTCATTCCAGGAGTGTATTCGAAGGCGACTAAGATAGAGCACTTCACCGAGGACGAGGTGCGCTCGGCAGTGCGCCTCGGCGCAAAGTTCAAGAGCATAACCGAAAGGGAGCGCGAGCTCATAGAAAACGTGCTGGAGCTCAACGACAAGAAGATTTCCCAGGTGATGGTGCACAAGGGGGCGGTCGTGACGCTGAGCGCCGACATGCTCGTGCGCGAAGCGCACCAGAAGGCGGTGGATTACGGCTACGCGAGATTCCCAGTGCTGGGAAAGAAGGGCGACGTGATAGGGGTCGCGAGCATGAGGACCCTCGGAATAGCGATGCACAAGGACCCGAACGCGCGCATCTCAGAGCATGTCCGGCCGGTAGTGAAGGTGGATCAGAACGAGACTGTAAGCGAGGCCTTCCACAAGCTCCAGTCTATCGGCCGCAACATGGCGATAGTGGTGGACCACCACGGCCACTTCGTGGGCATAATCACCATGGAGGACCTCCTCGCGGAGATAGTCGGGGATTTCGAGTAGCTACATCCAGCTCTTGATGTTTTCGCTATCCTTTCCACGGATTTCGCAATCCGCTTTTCCAGCGTCTCCATTGTCTTGGTAGTGGAGACCTGGTATATGTACATTTTCCTGTATGTGGGCGCAAAATTCAAGAAATTATTCCACGCTTTCTCTTCTTTCATGAGCGCCTCCTCGACCGCGTCATCGTAAGGTATGCGCGGCTTTCAGCTTTCCTTCCTGTAATCGTCCAGCCAGATTTCCTTCTCCTTCGCGTGATTCCTGCTGAGCCAGCCTCTCCATCCTTCCCTGTCCTTGAAATAGAGGGTTTTCATTAAGTCAACCTTTGCGCTCGAGCTCGGTTTTCGATTTCCAGAAGAAGAATCCCAGTATTGCAAAAGTCGCCAGAGGGGAAAAGTATTCCGGTATATGTGCCCCAAATGCGTCAGCGAGCATCACTGCCCCCAGCACCACTATGGAATACATAGCTCCGTTCTTCAGGTACCTGTATTTCTTCACAGACTCTATGTGCCCCACTGTGACCTGCCTCACGATGAGCGCGCCCAGCCCGCTCCCTATCATTATGAGCGGCACGGATAGTGTGAAAGCAAATGCTCCCACCACCCCGTCAACGGAAAACGTGGCGTCTATCACTTCAAGGTACAGTATCTTGCTCCAGTTGCCCATCTCCTTCGCGCCGCCGTTGCCGAGCATTTCCCTTTCCTTCTCCTCCGCGTTCTGCTTGAATCCGTGCGTGATGAAGAATGCCGTTGAGCCAACGACGGCGCCGAATGCCATCATCGCGTCCGCCCTGAGCGCTAACCACACTATGAGCGTGAGCAGCACAGAAACCACGGTGTAGAACCACACGCCCTGCTTCATGAAGAATTCCTCTGCTTTAGGAAGCCCGAAATGCTTCGGCTCGAGGAACAGCCAGTGGAAGAACAGGAACACGAGGAACACTCCTCCCCCAGCGAGCAGTATCGGCGAGCTATTCTCTATCGCCTCTATGACAGCAGGGTCGCTGTTGAACGCCGCGGTGAGGATGTCTAGCGGCGAGAGCGAAGGATTCGCGATCCACACTACCGTCAGCGGAAGCCCCAGCCGCAACAGGAAAACCGCAATCAGCATCCCGTAGGTGAGGAACCACCTTCTCGCCTTCTCGCTCATCTTGGAGAGCACTTCCGCGTTTATGACCGCGTTGTCCACGCTGCTTATCGTCTCGAAAAGCGCCAGTCCGGCGACAGTCAGCAGTGCGAATAATATGTCCATGGCAACGCATCATTCCCGCTGTCAAGTTTATAAGTTTTTTCCAAGAAATGCGGCTATGTTCAAGCAGATCGCGCTTTTCCTCATCCTGTTCACAGCCGCAGCGCTCGCAGCGGATTCCTCCAACTACGCTAATAATTCCTCTAATGCGACCTTGCTGAAGCAATCCGGCACCGGAGGGGCTTCGCAGGCGATGTTCGAATTCCGCAGCCTGATAATACTGCTGGTGGTCCTCACCTACCTTTTCGCTTCAGGCAGGATCGCGGATTTCTTCCAGTCAGGCGGCAAATGGGTCTCCAAGAAGGAGGTGCTGCTCGCCCCGCTCGCGTTCATGGCATTCGCGTCGTTCGCCATCATCGCCTATTTCCTCTCCCCATATTCAGCCCTGCCCCAGGACACCATAGTGACCAAGCTCATCTATCTCCTCGTGATTCCGCTCACGCTGGCTACCGGCGCAGGCGTGTTCGTCCTAATGTTGTTCTTCCACGACCGGCTCAACATGCTCCAGGCGCTGGACCTCAGCGTGAAGATAGTCTTCGCGCCGGTGTTCGACGGCCTGCAGGGCTACTGGACCGCGATCAACGTGGTGTTCATCCTCGGCGTGCTTTCCACGATTGCATTCTACTCCAGCGGAGGGAACTTCTCGCTCGTCACGATGGATTTCCTCCTCCTTTCCATAATCGCCTCGCTCTATTTCATCTACCGCGGCCTCACCGCAGTTGGCAACGAGAGCAAGGCGTCGGCGCTCATAACAGCATTCATACTAATCGCGCCTTCCATAATGAGGTTCTATTTCAAGGACCTCGTGTGTGCAGGCCTCGCGCTGCTTCCGTTCAACATGTTCAGCCCCTGCCCTCTCAACACTGTGGGCAGCGAAATAACCTTGGTGATTTCCGTGCTCGCGACGCTCGTGATCCTGATCCCGGTTATCCCGGTCGCGTACGCGGTCATGGTGAATGTGCTGCGTTTCCTCACAGTGGCGGAAGTGCTGGTGAGGAAGGCGCCTAGAACAGGTCGCTGAACCCGTATTTTCCCACGAGCGGAACGCCCTCTCCACAGCAGCGCTCCTTATCGCGCCCAGCGCCTCCAGCGCGTCAACCATCGCGTCGTTGCTTTCCATGATACCAAAAACCATTTAAACAAGGGCGCCATATAATACTGCACTTATTAACTTTTAAAATAAATGTTAATAACATGAAAAAACGAAAGGTGGATGGAATGGCAATGCTCGACGCGGAAGTGATGAAGAAGGTGAAGGAGAACCTCTCCGGAATGAAGAATCCGGTCAAGTTAGTGATATTCAAAAGCAAGTCCCACGAGTCCAGCGGGTTAGTGGAGCAGCTCGCGAAGGAGATCGCGCAGGCGAACCCCCTGCTCTTGGTGGAAACCCACGACCTGGATTCTGAGAAGAAGGTTGCCGCGGAATACGGCGTCTCCCAGCCGGCTACGATATGCCTCGTGGGGAAAGAGAAGCGCTACGTGAAAATCCTCGGGCTCCCTTCAGGGCACGAGTTCTTCCCGTTCCTCCAGACGATCGTGGACGTATCCAAAGGCGGGATGGACCTTCCCAAGGACATCGAGAACAAGATAAGGGCGATAGACTTCCCGGTTACGATGAAAGTCTTCGTAACCCCGACCTGCCCGTACTGCCCGGGCGCGGTGCGCATCGCGCACGCGCTGGCAATGATAAACCCGAACATACACGGCGAGATGGTGGAGGCGATGGAGTTCCCTGAGCTCGCGCAGAAATACGAAGTGAGCGGAGTGCCCAAGACCGTCATCAACGATGTAGCGGACCTCGTGGGCGCATACCCCCTCGAAGTGGTGCTGAAGAGGATAATGGAGCTCAAGGCATAAGCGATATAAACTGCGCTTCCCCATCAATTGCGGTAGTCTGAACGTGCGAGATAAAGGAAGCGAAGGGGATGGTGCTTTCAGCCGCGATAATGGCAGTTGCCGGAACAGTTGTGCACACGCTGGAATCCATTCTCACGATGGGCTAAGTTTCGGCGAAATTCGTGAAACTTTGAGCAATCCTTATATATCTGGAACGAGAAATGCTGTACATGTCTCTTGATTTCGAGTCCACAGCCCAGATAGAGGTTCCCAAAAGCCCACTGGACCGCGTGATCGGGCAGGACGAGGCGATAAAGATAGCGCGCATCGCCGCAGCGCAGAAGCGCCACCTCCTTCTCGTAGGCGCTCCGGGCACAGGGAAGAGCATGCTCGCCCAGGCGGTCGCGTCGCTCCTTCCAAGGCCGAGATTCGAGATTTCGGTTCTGCACAATCCGGAAAGGCCGGAGCGCCCGATACTGGAAGTGAAGACCAAGGAGCAGCTGGAGAACGAGAAGAAGGAGGCGCAGGAATACGGCATGATCGTGCAGCCCTCCCAGGTTCCCACTTTCGTCTCAGAGAAACTGGGGTTCAGGTGCAGGCGCTGCGGAGGGATGAGCCCCTCGACGGTCCCTGTCTGCCCGTTCTGCGGGGCTGAGAAATTCATGCGCAGCGCGAACCCGTTCGGAGACTTGATATTCGGATTGGAGAGGGAGAAGAGCGAGGGCAGGGTGCACGCTTCGCGCGTGCACCCGAACGGGAAGGAGGAGACATTCATATACGAAAAGACCCCTTCGGACATGGTGCGCGTGCTGAGCCAGGAGGATTTCAGGCGCATGCGCGAGTCCCAGAAGAAGATGAAGAAAGTCCTGGTGCCGCTCCTGCGCAGCACGTTCGTGCAGGTTTCCGGGGCGAGCGAAACCGAACTCCTGGGGGACGTGAAGCACGATCCATACGGCGGCCATCCGGAAATAGGGACGCAGCCGTACATGCGCGTGGTCGGAGGGGCAATACACGAGGCGCATGAGGGCGTATTGTTCATAGACGAGCTTTCTACATTGGGCAACCTCCAGCGCTACCTGCTCACAGCGATGCAGGAGAAGGTGTTTTCCGTAGTTGGGCGGAATCCGACGAGCACAGGCGCGATTGTGAAAGTGGAGAACGTGCCCTGCGATTTCATACTCGTAGGTGCTGTGAACATAAACGACCTCAACTCGCTCCTTCCAGCCCTGCGTTCCAGGATCCGCGGTGACGGGTACGAGATATTGATGAAGTCGTACATGGAGGACAATGCAGAAAACCGGATGAAGATAGCTCAGTTCGTGGCGCAGGAGATCGTGAAGGACGGGAAGATTCCGCATGCGGACAAGAGCGCAGTTGATGAGATATTGAAAGAGGCGCACAGGTGGGCGAAGGAGATAGATTCAGCGAACGGCTTGACCCTGCGGCTTCGCGGAATGAGCGGGCTGATAAAGCTCGCTGGCGATTTCGCCATAGTGGACAAGGCGCAGCTCATCTCCCGCCACCACGTGAAGGAGGCGCTCAAATACTCGAAGAGCGTGGAGGAGCAGATCCAGGAAGCTTATCCTAACTGGTGGAAGGCAGGCATGGCTGACTACGGGATGAAGGGCGAGAAGAAAGGCAGCGACGCGGTATAGCGATATCTTTTTATTCTTTATTCTCTTTTAATCACTAATTACAACATGAAAAACAGCAGCCGGGCTCCGCCTATGGATAGGCGCAAATTCATCGGGCAGGAGCTCGGCAGCGACCTGAGCGGCTTCAGGAGATTCTTCAAGCGGAACTCCCTGAGAAATTAGAGATTAGAAGTGAGGACTGGCACCGCATCTTTCGATACGATGCCTCCTTTCAATGTGAAGAGAATGCCGGCCGCTGGATGCGGACCAGCTTCCCGATTTCTGCTGAGTTCTGGTGAGCGGAACAGAAGCACTGGCCTGGAATTGAGGAATTTGAGAGGGGAAAACAGGAAAATAGAGCCGGGGGCGGTGGGATAAGAGTAGTGCCCCCGGCGAATTCCACACAAATGCGGATCAGAAAAAATATGGGTGGGAGGTTTCCGGTCCGCCTTGTGTAAGCTTGATGTGTGTATCTGGGTAAGTTTCACATCTGCCTGCTTTCCCCTCCGAGAGTCCTGTTTCCAAGACTCCCTGTCGCCTTGCACTTAAACTGCAAGTGAGAAGAAAACCTTCTTTCCGACGTGCTTCTTGACAACGACTCCCAAAGAATGGAGTCTGTTCAGCCTCGCTGACGCGGCGTTCTTTCCCCTGTATCCGAACTTCGTCCGGACGTCTTCCGCGGTCTTCGGGCCTTCTTTGAGGAACGAGACAATCGCCTCGTCCACTTCCGGAAGCATCAGTTCCCTTGCTGGAACAACTGCCTCCTTTTCTGCGAGCTTGAGCTCGAGCGCCTCTATCTTCGCAAGGAGCGTCTTGAGTATGCGGTTGGTGTTCTCCCTCTCGTCCTTGAGCAGGTAAACCAGCTCCGCAAGCACTATCGGATCCCTGAACTTCTCAAGGTTTTCCGCAAGGTCCTTGCCTATGCGCTCGCGAACATCCTGATTAACTTTAAATACCTTGTCTTCGTTAGCGTCTTCGGTCATGTAATCACCTGTGATTGTTGTGACGCCATCGTGCACATGTGTGATATGTTCGCGATATGTTGCGATGAAATCATGCAACAATCATGATTGATTCATGATACATTTTAAAAACGTTGATTTTTCCGACGTTGATATTTACAACACATGGAACCAGCAAAAACGACCAGTTTGAAGGTGTCCCGAGATGAAACCGCACGAATACATGGTTGAAATATCGACCGCGTTCAAGAAAAGGGATGCGAAGAAGCTGAGGAAGCTCCATGAAGCGATACTGAGGGAAGCGTCCCTCGCCTACTCCAAAAAACTGTACTACATCACCGTAGTCGCTTACGTGCTCTCCAAGATAATGAGCAAGCCCCGCTTCACAGAGCACAGGTTCAAGGACCGCGTGAACGCCATCGAAAAGGCAATCGAGGACATCGCGCTCTGCAAGGAAGAGGATTACCCGGAGGAGAAGTTCAAGGCGCACTTCTCCAAGCTCGAGGAGACGATAAAGCACCTCGAAGCCGAGGATCCTCGTTTCGTGATAGACCTTCTTTCAAAAGGCCGCCTCAAAGTCGCCGCAACGCTCTACGCACAGGGCATCTCGCTGGGAATTGCCTCCGAGATCACCGGGATAGAGAAGCAGGAGATACTTTCCTACGCGGGGCACACGATGATGTTCGACAGGATAAAGGAGGAGAAGACTGTTAAGGACCGCCTGAAGGCGTTGAGGAACCTTGTCGAGGGATAAGATGGGGAAAGAGATACTCTGCGACTCGAGCGCGCTGATTTCGCTGACTGATTCGTGCATCGCCCAGTCCCTGACGCATCTCACGAAGAAGCTCGGCATAACGTTCATAATCACGGACACGATAGAATATGAATGCGTCACGCATCCGCTCAACATAGCGACGAAGGCGTACGCGTTCTCCGCGCTGCGCATCCAGAACGCGCTCCAGAACGGGATAATCGTGAAGGTGAAATCCAGCCCATCAATAATCCAGAAGAGGGACGAGATCCTCAGGCTCACCAACAACATGTTCTTCGCGCAGGGCAGGCCGCTCACCCTCGTGCAGGCAGGGGAGGCGGAGATGATCGCGCTCGCGAGCGACCTTCGCATGAAGCACCTGTTCATGGACGAGCGCACCACCCGCCTGCTCATCGAGGCCCCGTTCAAGATAAAGGACCACTTCGAGCAGGAATTCCGCACCAACATAATGGTGAATCGCGAGAACCTCGAGAAATTCAGCGACGTCGTGAAAGGGATGGAGGTGTACAGGAGCGCCGAACTGGTCACGCTCGCGTACGAGCACGGATTCTTCGACGACTACAAGATGCTCAAGAAGGACGCTTACACAGCAGCGCTCTATCGCCTCAAGTACAGCGGTTGCAGCATCCGCTACGACGAGATCGACGAACTGGTCAAGATGGCCGAGTAGCTGTTTCAGGCATCAAGTTTCGAGTTTTCCTTTCAGGGTTTTGCGCATGGGAATCCCAAAGCCGAAAGTCGTGGTGGACAAGCGCGAGCGTGCATTCCCCGCGTTACTTTCAGAGCTCGGCGCCGAAGTGGAGGAGAAAATGCTCGAAGTCGGCGATTTCCTCTGCTCGGAAAAGACCGTGATTGAGAGAAAAACACGGGCGGATTTCGAATCATCCGTGCTTGACCAGCGCCTTTTCACGCAATTGCAGAACCTGCGCTCCAACTTCGACAACGTAATCGTGGTTGTGGAAGGCGAGCGCGCTGGCGAGGGACCGCTTTCCCGCGCAGCGCTCATGGGCGCGTACGCGTCCGTGATGACTGATTACGGCGCTTCCCTCTTCTTCACGCGCAACGAAAAATCAACAGCAGAGCTCATCTATTCCATTGCGAAGCACGAGCAGCTCGCGAAAAAAGTTGGGATGCGCATCTTTGCGAAAAGGAAAGCGCTCACCCTCGCACAGAGCCAGCGCGCAATCGCCGAAACCCTTCCGATGGTCGGCCCTTCCATGGCGAAGAAGCTCATGATGCACTTCGGTTCCCTCGATATGCTCTTCCGCGCATCCGAACCGGAACTCATGCAGATAGAAGGATTGGGGGAGAAGAAGGCGAAAGCCATCTGGCGCACCATCCACAACCCCTACAACCCGGAAGATGACTAGCGCGCTTCGCGGGCATCAGCAATTCATTTATAGATCTCCTGCGAAATGCTGCGCATGCGCATTCCTTCCCCTCACGGGCTGATAGCGCTCGACCATTCCGACGGCGACTACTCGTTCGTTTCCCACGCGCACAGCGACCACCTCAACGGCGTGAAGAATAAGGAAGAGCTGATCGCGAGCGAAGAGACGATCGCCCTCGGCAGCCTGAAGGGCCAAAACTCGAAACTTCAAAACACGAAACTCCTGGAAGCCGGGCATATCCTCGGCTCGAGGCAGCTCCTCGTCGATGCGGATGGCAAGCGCATACTTTACACAGGTGACATACGCACGCGCCCCTCCATCCTTTTCAAGGGCGCAGAGGTTGCGGAATGCGACAAGCTCATAATCGAGTCCACGTACGGCGACCCGAAATACGTTTTCCCGGACGCGCAGGACGTCTATTCGAAAATAGAAAGCTGGGTAGTAAAGAA
>JBBITJ010000008.1:15600-32669 GCA_037440825.1 Microcaldota archaeon
ACCGGAAGCCCATTCTTGCTTTATTCGTCTTCCTCTATTCCTCAACTATGAGCTGCCCCCTCATTATCGAGTGGCTCGGCCCGCACGGGATGTTGCAGTAGTATACGAACGTACCTGCCGTGTCTGCCACGAATTCCACTGTGGTCTCGCTTCCGGGCTCTACCCTCTCCGAAACGTTGAACTCGTTTATCGCGAATCCGTGAGTCACGTCCTCGCTGGTGAGCGTTATCCTTACCGTGTCCCCTTTCTTGACCGTGATGCTTTTAGGGTTGAACTCGAACCTCTTCGCAGTCATGCTGAATTCCTTCACAGTGGCATTTGCAGCCTCCTCCGCAGTCTCATTTTTCGGGAATTCCAGCATCCCTTCGGTCGCAACGAACCACACGCCGTTCACGCCCTGCCCGTTAACGTCCCCTATCGCGTAATCGTTCACGAACCTGTATAGCGGCATTCCGTTGTACGTGACTTGCTTTACGTTGGTGTCGATCCTTTCTACCGTTCCAAGCTCGCCTTCCAGCCCTTCAGGCGCAACGGGATCGTCCGCGAGGAGGGGCGGCCAGTTCTTCGCGCACTGCTCGTAGCAATTGCTTTTTCCGTATTCGTCTTTCGTGAAAACGTACAGCGTCATTCCCTGCGCGTCGGTGAGTATCCTTCCGTAAACAGGATGGCTGCTTGCCAGCAGCGCAGGCTGCCTGGCTTCGGGCTCAGGCGTCGCATTGATTTCACCTGTCTCGTTCTGCTGGGGAGCCTCCTGCGTTCCGAAAGGCATCGCGCATCCTGAAATGAGCAGCGCAAGCATAATCGACATTACGAGCATAGCCCTCATAATCTCACATGCGGAGTCCTCTCGCGAACAATTTATTAACCTGCAGGGCGCATGCGCCGGCTTTAATAACTATTTGTAAATAAATGTATGTTCATGGAACACAACTCTCAAGTGAACAGGACATTGTCAAGGATACTTTCCATGCCTCATCCGGAATGCCGGAGGGTGCTCAAGCTTTTTGTGCAGATGGTTCCGCTAAACGAAGGGTCTATGCACGAGCTGGAAAGCACACTTGCCCTCAGGGGCGACCTCTATCAGGTGCTTTCCGACTTCCGCAAGTGCGCCAGGGAAGTAGAGGCGAAGGCATCATTCTTCGAGAGGAACGGTGAGCATGCGAAAGCCGGGGACCTTTTCACGGCACTCAACGATTTCAGGCGCGCCGCTTCAGCATACCGCAAAGCCGGAATTGAGCCGCCTGAGATGCAGTCCGAGGAGCAGATTGTGCGAGACGTGCTGAAATACGCGGGCCTGGAGAATTCGCATGCGTTCAAGCCTGCGCCGGGCCTCGCAGACGTTGCTCCGTAGAAGGTATACGTTTAAATAATCGCGGCTGGTAAATTTAAATCGCCAAACAATTAGTCATGCTCATGGCCGCAATCCGATTCGCCTGCTGGCGAATTCCTGCGGCATTCGTTTCACTCATGGCCACAATAGCGTAATGGTAGCGTGGGGGACTGTGGATGGTTTCCAGTCTTGAGTTCCGTGTTTCGCATTCAAAACGCGAAACTGGGAACGGAAAACTGGCTGCCGGAGGCAGACATCCCTAGGCCCGGGTTCAATTCCCGGTTGTGGCCCTAACCAGCCTTCAGTTCTCCGTCTCCAGTTTTGCCTATTAGCTCTTTTGCTGGCTGCAGTTTCCATTTATAATATTTGCATCTCCATTAACCGCGATGGTGAGAAGGATGCCGAAAAAGCACGCACTGGATTTCCTCCAGCTTTCGAAATCCAGGAAAACTGTCTACGAATACTCCAGCAAGCAGGTCGGCGCCGCAGACCTGGAAAAGATGCTCGAGACCGGAAAGTGGGCGCCCAGCTGCGGCAACTCGCAGCCATGGCTTAACAAGGTGCGCAACAACAGCGACATGGCTTTCGTGATGGTGGCCGTGGAATCCGACTACAACGCTCTTGCAAATTTCGTCTCGAAATTCTGCGACTTGTCCATCTCCCCGCCAGAATGATCTTGGTGACAGCATGCCTCCCAAAGAACCTGCATACGCGCTCTACGCCGCTGCGGCTATCGCGGCAGTACTGCTCGGCTACGCGTGCTTCGCGTACCTCAACCTTCTTGCCATGAGCGAGACGCTGGAAATGCAGAGGGAAGCGTTGGAATCGTGCGTTCCCGGCTCAGAGCAGTTCGCAGAACAGGCGCGAATATACGCCGACATGGTGCAGGAGTACAATTCCGAGCTCCGCACCTTTCCGGAAAACTTCATTGCGCCTATATTCGGCTTCAGGGAAATCGAGAGCTGACTTATGCCCAATTACCTTATTCCGGTATCCACGCTCAGGTTTAGCTCCGTGGTCTTGCCTGATTCCACGTAGAATTCGGTGCGCATCTCCCCTCCTGCAGGATCAGGCTTCACCAATATGTAATACCTGCCGGGCTTCAGGGAAATCCTGTACGTGCCGTCGTCGTTGAGCTTGTATTCCCCCATGTACAATCCGTTTCCGCGGTATACTATGAGCTTCCTGGCAGCGTAAACCAGCTTCATCTTGTCCGATGTCACGATGCACGGGCTCGTTGGGCAGAGCGGCCCTATAGTCACCTTCCCTTCGACGTAGCCGTCCGGCTGGGGCTCTGCGATGCAGCCGGCAATCGCCAATATCCCAAGGGCCAATGCGGGCAATCTCATGCGCATGCTTCCTCCCCGACCAATTAAAAATCTTCCATCCGCGAATCCGCGATTGCTTTATATTCCTTGCCGAGAACAGTCTAACCCAAAAGGGAGGGCATGGACTATTCCAATTTTGACCTGAGGCACGAGCAGACAGCAGGCATCCAGTACTGCAGGAGCGCGCTCCAAAGCGTCTCGCGCTCGTTCGCCTTCACGATACCGATGATAGAGCCGGAGCTGCGCGACAAGATCACCGTGGGATACGTGGTCGCGCGCGTGCTCGACACCCTCGAGGACTCGCCCATACCGCTGGAGATGAAGAAGGCGATGATGGACGAGTGGATAAGCATAATCTCCGAGGAGCCTGCAGGGAGCGTCTCGTTAGGCAAGATATACCAGCGCACAAAAAAGATCGTCTCGGAAAGCTCCAAATACGTCGCGGACGTCGCGTACTCTGAGCTGATGAAGAACGCATTCAAGGTCTACGCCGCAGTGACGAATTTCGACAAGCCGTTCATACTCTCCCAGCACAGGTGGTTCAGGGAGATGAAGGAAGGCATGAAGAAATACCTCACCAGGCGCATAACCACGTTCAAGGATTTCGACGAATACACATACTACGTGGCAGGCACGGTGGGCGGATTCCTCACCGACCTCGTGTGCGAAGGAATGCAGGACGAGGCGCGCAAGGCGGTGCTGAAAAGCACTTACCGGGATTTCGGGCTCTTCCTCCAGAAGGTGAACATAATACGCGATTTCCGGGAGGACGTGCTGGAAGGCAGGTACTTCTGGCCCAAGGAGCTCATCGGAAACCGCAACGACGCGGATCTCCTGAAAGCGGAGAATTCCGAATTCGCGCTCGCTGCGCTGGAAAAGATGATTTCGGACGCGAAGGCGCACATGCCTGGAGCGCGCACCTACATAGACAGCATACCTCCGCGATTCAGGGGATACAGGGCTTTCGCGCTGGTCAATTTCTACATGGCAGTGAAGACGCTCGAGCTCATGGAGCGCAACAAGGGCGTCTTCCTCTCGGCCGCGCCCCTCAAGATCAGCAAGTCCGCAGTAATCGCGATACTCAAAAGGGCGGAATCAGAAAGCTGATGCCGGTCAGCGAAGCTTCATCGCTGCTTCGCGGAAAAGCTGCGCCCCCCTTTTCACCACGTTCTTGTCCATCACCAATTCCACAGCCTTGCTGATCCTTTCAATCGTGGGCTCAAGGTAAATGTCCCCGCTTTTTGCGAGCTCGGGCAGGATGCGCCACGGCTTGCTCCCCTCCAGGATTTCCCGCGCCGCAGCAAGGCAGGTTATCGCAGCCTCCGCCCTCCCTTTCACAAGCGCAGAATACGCTTTCCTTAACTCCGCCTTCGCCTCGCCTTCAGGCCCCTTTTCGTCAAGCCTGCTGCCTGTGTCAGCGAGCATCGCTATCGCAGCATTCCAGTTCCCTTCGCCGGCGACCGCGATTATCCTGCTTATTCTGGCTGAATTATCACGATCCCGTTTCCACATCTTCGGAGCCGCGTACTGGTACCTGTCCACGAAAGACGCCCAGCCCGCGCACATGCGCACGAGCGCATTGTCCCGCGCAGCCCTGAGCGAGCATTCCCTCAATTTGTTGTACGCGATTATCTTCGCAACCTGCCCGTTCCTCCATTCGTCGTAGCGGTTCCTGAACGCGACGAGCTTCGCGCACGCCGCGTTCACCATGGGCATCCTGTTCGTCTCCATGGGATCCTTCATCATCTCCAGGTAGCCGAAGACCTCTTCCATCTTTTCCTTTCCGAGCCGCTTTGCAGCGGCGCGGTTCCTCCTTATTTCGTCCAGCGCGGCTTCAAGCAGCTTCTCGATTTCGCCGATGCGCATGCCGTCCATCGCCGCGCCTTCTTTGGCGAGCTCCGCATTCACCTTCTCTATCCTTTCAAGCACCCTGTCCAGCTTTTCGAAATTCTTCTCGTAGCTTTCGCGCACGTGCTTGAGGCTCCTTACGCCGCTGAATATGTCCGTTTCAACTTCGACCTGTTTCTTCGGGTTTTTCCCGCCTTTCAGGAATTCCGCATCAATCGCTCCGCTTTTTTCCTTCCGGTATTTGATCCTCACCTTCAGCCCCTCCACCTCCATTTTCAGGAATTCCGGAGGCCTTGTGAGGAACGGCTGGCCGTTTCCGTCCTTTCCAATATACGATGGCCCTTTTATGCTGGCCAGCCTGCCAGCCAAATTTTTGTCTATGCCCTCGAAAAGCCCCAGCTGCCTTAGTTCCCTTTCAGCAGTGATTTTATCAGCAAGGGCTTTGGAAGAAACGGTCCTTTTCATGTTGTAGTTCGTGCATTTTGAGGATTATAAACCTTTGTATACCTATAAAAAACCTCGTTGAGACTCTAATGCGCATGCTCGACCTGAAAAAGATGACAGACCAGAAGCACCTCCTGCTCGACGCCGCGATTTCCCTTGCGATAATCGCCGCCATCCTGTCGGCAATCGGAATAGACAGCATAATGCGCGAATTCGGCAGCATAGATTATTCCTACCTCGCCCTCTCGATAGTTTTCCTTCTTCTGATGTACCTGGGAATGGGCGCACGGCTTTACATCATCCTCGACGCATTGGGTTCCAGGGTGCGGTTCCAGGACATCCTGAGGATGCACTTCGTGGGCATGCTGCTCGCGGATTTCACCCCTGCGCGCACAGGATATTTCGCGGTCGCATACGGGCTTTCCAAGAAGCACAAGGTTCCGGAGGAGAAGAGCCTCATCGCAGTCCTCGGCCCCCAAATCTACGATTTCATGCTCAAGGTGCTGGTGGGCACTGCAGGCATGTTCTACATCCTGAAAACATACCTGAAGATAGACCACGGGGAATTCCTCTTCCTCGGCGCGCTCGTGATGGCCTCGATGGCGGCAGCGATGGCCTTGCTTCTCTTCTCCAATCGCTTCCTCGCGCTCTTCTCTTTCGCGCGCAGGTTCCCGCTCGCAGAGAAAATCCTGTCCATGTTCGCGAAGGCGCAGCAAAACTCCGCGGTTATAATACACAATTTCCCCTTGCTCTTCGCCCTTCTGATGTTCAACTGGGCGACCAAGGCGCTTTCGTGGTACTTCGTCGCGAAGGCGTTGGGCATCACGCTGGACACGGAATTCCCGGAACTGTTAGCGTATTTCTTCCTCCAGCCGCTGCTCACCATGCTGGAATTCATGCCCTCGCCCACCCTTGCCGGGTTGGGCCTGAGCGAAGGCGGCGGAGTGCTCATATTCTCCATCTTCGGCATAGGCGCAGCCAAGGCGGCGTCATTCGTCTTCCTCGCCCGCGTCAAAACCATCCTGGTGAACATGGTCGCAATGAGAGACGCACTTTCGCTCGTGCGCCTCAGGTAGGTCTCCAGCTCCAAGTCTTCTGTCCCAGGTCGCCGGTTTCGTTCTACAACCTTATAGCAAAAGTAGTCCTGAATAGCCTCTTCCCCTGCTTCTGTCCAGCAAGGGTGGTGCTTATCCCGTACGTGAGCCCCAGCTTCTTGATCACATCCAGGGTGGAACTGGTGCTTCCTGCGTAAAGGTCCAGCCCCTCCTTGAGCTCCACTCCCTTGCTTATGAACGTGCCCTCGCGCTCCAGCATCTCTTCGAAAAGCTTCGCGTATTTCGCTATCCTCGCATCGTTGCCCCTCAGCTGTATTATGGTTTCGAAATATCCGCCTGATTTCTTGTTGCAGTCAGGGCACATGTCTTTGATGAATTCGAGGCTGAGCGGCTTTTCTATACCAACTCTGCTTCCGTCCCTATCTATCGTGAAAACCGCCTTCTTCCAGTCAGGCGAAAACTCCACGGAGGTGAATTCGCCTTTGAGCTTGCTCTCCACCCAGTTCGTCACCTTCTTCTCTGAAAAAGGCATCCACTTGCCCCTCATCTTCATCCTTCCGCAGTGCTTGCACTGGTGCAGCTCGAGCTTGTCCGGAACGAATATCCTGAATTCGTAGCAGTCTATGCAGAACGGGCCTATGAATTTCTTCGTCCCTTCCGCAGCGCCGCATTTGGGGCAGATGTGCATATTATACCTTTGCATATTCCATCATTAAAAGCATTCTGTGGTCCCGGGTCCCCAGTTCTCAGTTTCGGAACTGGAAACCTGGAACGGAAAAACTCGGGCTGCACACCCATAGTATTTAAAGCGTGCAAACCCTAAACAAATCCATGGCTGACATGGAATTCGATGGTATGGATGACCTGTCCGCGAACTCCGAGATACGCATCATCGCGTTGGAGCTCATGAAGCTCGCGTCGAAGAAGAGGAAAAGCTTCCAGCAGGTCGCAAAGGAATACATAAAGAACGTCTATTCGCTCAGGCAGATGCTGGACCGCCAGAAGGAGTAGCCATGTCTAACATCAACAAGGCGGTCAGCCTCACAAACGCGTTCATCTCGCTTCCGAAGGCACCCTACATTCTTTCATTCATGATCCTGATAGGGGTGCTGTTCGGGGTGCTCGGCTCCCTGGTTTCCGGCAGCGTCTCCCTGGAAAGCATATTCGAGGGCGCGCTGGAGGGGCTTTTCCTTCTTTCCATACCTGCAGTCCTGACATCCCTCCTCATCAAGCTCATGATACGGAAAATCCCGTTCAGGCGCATTCTCGCCGCTTCCGTAGTAGGGCAGATAATCTACGCAGTGGCTTACTTCACTTACCTCATGCTCCTCAACACTTCCTTCCAGTACAAGGAAGCGGTGATATTCTTCGCAGCCTCGCTCGCGTTCGCAATCTGGTTCGTTGTCGCGAGATTCGTCTTCATACTCAAGTGGCGCGCATTCCTCTTCGCTGCCCTGCAGGTGATAATCTATGGAGTGTTCCTGCTCACAGGAAGCATGATCGCGGTTTCAGGAGACCCGCTGGTGATAATCGCGAAATTCTTCATCGCCTCCGCCGTTTTCCTGGGCTTCGTCTACCTCTTCTTCATGATAATAAACGCGCCCATGAAGCGCAATTTCGGGCTCAACACGCTCGACGCGGTCTCCCTCTTCCTCTCGCACTGGTTCTACGAGTCCAAGAACATAGAGGACGAGTTAGAGCGCGTGGGCGAGGAGGTGGAAACCATAATCACCGCCTTCCTCTTCAGGAGGAAAAACGACACTGTCGCGTTCGTCACGCCCTACGTGCATTACGGGCCGTTCGGCTCGCTCGGAGGAAGCAATTACTCGTACCTCCTCGCCGAAGAGCTCAGGAAGAGGCACGCCATCGACGCGTTCGTGTTCCACGGCACCGTGACGCACGACCTCAACCCGGTCGCGTCGAGCGAGCTCGATGAGGTGGTTGCGGCGTTCGACGCAGGGTACAGGAACTGCAAATTCTCCAAGTCCGGAGTGGCGCTCACGCGCGGATTCTCGAAAGAATGCTTCGCCGAATCGCTGGTGTTCAAGGGCGCTGCCTTCACCGGAATCTCGCGCGCCCCTGAAACCACGGAAGACGTGAATTTCGGGCTCGGGCTCGCGATAATGGGCGAAGGCGAAAAATACGTCCCGATGGTCTCAGTGATAGACCAGCACAACGCTGAAACAGGGGACATAACGAGCTTCGAGCCAGGAAGCGAAGTCGGCTTCAGCTACATGAACGCAGTAGGGGATTCCCTTTCGAAGAAATTCAAATCCGGCGACCTCAGGATAGGAGTCGCGCACAAGCAGGCGGAAATCCCGCAGATAGGGCTCGCAGGGATAAAGATAGCGATATTCTCTTCCAAGCCGCACTACGCGCTCATACTGATAGACTCGAACGGCGTGAAGCCGGAGATGAGGGAAAGGATAATCGAGGAAGCCAAGGCAGCCGGAAGGAAGAGGAAAATCGAGCTCGAGGTCGGCGTCTACACCACAGACACGCATTCGGTGAACGCGGTGAAAGGAGTGCTCAACCCCGTCGGCGAGGAATCCAGGATGATTTCCGCGGTGCGCGAAGGAATAGAAGAGGCGCTCGCGGACATGCAGCCAGCCTTATTCTCATCTTTCAAGAACCGCTTCAAGATACACGTATTGGGGGCGAAGCAGAGCATAGAAATAATCTCCACCGTGAACGCCATCGTGGCTGTTGCGAAGATAGCCGCGCCATTAATAATAATTGGGAGCATAATCTCCATACTCTGGATAATCTCCAAGATTTAGTGATTCCATGGACATAGAGAGGAAGATAGATCTCGTCTGCAGGCCGCCCATAGAGGAAGTAATCACAAGAGAAGACCTCCGCGAGATTTTCCAGAACTATTCGCAGCCTAGGCACTACATCGGATTTGAAATATCCGGGAAAGTGCACATAGGCAGCGGGCTCATGACAGCGCTGAAAATCCGCGACTTCATGGAAGCGGGAGTGAAGCCGAACATCTGGCTCGCAGATTACCATGCGTGGATAAACGGAAAGCTCGGCGGGGACTTGGAGAAGATACAGGCAGTTGCTGAAGGATATTTCAAGCACGCATTCATCTCCCTCGGGCTCACTGAGGACAAAGTCAATTACCTCCAAGCCAGCAAGGTCTATGACGACGAGTTCTGGAAGATGGTGCTGGACATAGGGCGCAATACGACGATAAGCAGGATACTCAGGACAGTCACGATAATGGGAAGGAAGGAGACCGAGGCGACGAACGCCGCTTCAATATTCTACCCGGCGATGCAGGCAGCTGACATAAAGAAACTGGATATTCAGATAGCGCACGCGGGAATGGACCAGAGGAAGGTGCACATGCTTGCGCGCGAAGTGTTTCCGAAAATAGGATACGGCAAATTCGCGGCAGTGCATGGCCATCTTCTTCCAGGGTTGCAGAGTGCGGGAAGGATGGATGCTACGATAACTGCAGCTCCTGGTTCCGCAGACCACAAGGAGGAAATGCAGACCGACGCGAAGATGAGCAAATCAAAACCCTCTTCAGCGATATTCATACACGATTCCGAAGACGAGATAAAGTCGAAAATCTCAAAGGCGTTCTGCCCCGAAAAAATCGTGGAAGGGAATCCGATGATAGAATATGCGGAATACATCTGCATGCGTGACAAGCCCCTGAAAGTGGAGAGGCCTGCGAAATTCGGGGGGGATGTGGAGTTTGCGACTTCTGCTGAGCTGAAATCCGTTTACATGGAAGGCAAGCTCCACCCGATGGACCTCAAGAACGCGGTTGCGAAAGAGCTTATGGAGCTGCTCAAGCCTTCGCGGGATTATTTTGCGAAGCACCCGGAGTATATTGAACAAATAAATCAGGTTGCGATAACCCGCTAAACCAATTTCGCGAACTCAGCAACAATCATGTTCACTTCCCTTTCCTTTTTCGCGACCATGCTGATCACTTCGGAATGCGAAAGCGGCTTTTTCGAAATTCCACAAGCGTAATTGGTCCCTATGCACAATCCAACCATCGGAATCTCCAATTCGTGCAGAAGAGTTGCCTCATAAGCGTTCGTCATGCTAACCAGATTAGCACCCATCTTCTTGAGTGCATTAACTTCCGCCCTTGTCTCAAATCGGGGCCCAAACGTAGTAGCAACGATCCCGCCTTTCTTCACTTCAGCACCTGCATTCTTCGCAGCTGAAAAAAGCTTTTGCTGCATTCTTTTTGAATAAGGTTCTGAAAAATCCAAGTGCTTCATCCCTCCCGCGAAATCGTCGTAAAACGTCGCAAGGATATTCAATCCCATGAAATCGTCGGCAACCACGAGGTCCCCCGGCCTGTATTTCGAAATTATTCCCACTGCATAAGTGGCTATCACTCCTTCTACCCCGACTTTCTCCAGCGCCCAAACATTGGCTTTGTAATTGACCTTGTGCGGAGGGTGTCTATGGTCTTTCCCGTGCCGAGGAACAAAAGCGCACTTCGTCCCAGAAATCTCCCCCATGTAAAGCTGCGCGAACCCATAGGGCGTGCTCACTTCCACTGGTTTTTCCTTGAATTTCCCTACGGAATAGATTCCGGTTCCTCCGATTATTCCAAGCACGCAACCACCTATTTCAGTATCGTCCCAGTCTGCATGTACCAGAGGTAGAAATCCAGTTCCCCCAAACTCGGTTTCCAGTCTCCGGTCTCCAGTTTAGAACACAGCGTTCTGAGCTTTGCCTCGTTTTCCAAATAAACCTTCCTGTTGAGGGTTTTCGGCAGCGAATCCATCATTTTGTGCTTGTGCATTATCCTGATTATATGGCGATCGAGGATTGCCACATCAAAAAATCCTAGGTTGCGCAGAAGGTGGCTTGCTTCCTTGAAGCCGAGCCCCTTCACATTTTCCACAAGCCACTCCCGCCTCTCTTCGTCATCCTTCAATTCCAAAAGCGTCTTCTTCAATTTCCCGTAATGCCTTCTCGCTTCAACTATGTATTTGGCGCGCACGTTGTAGAACCTGTAGCCGCGCGCCCTGAGGAAATGTGCGAGCTCCTTTTCCGGAAGCGTGCGGAACCCGCCCCCTATCTTTTCCTGTATTTCGATTCCCTTCGCGGCCCGCTCGTTCGCAGTCAGGAGGCAGAAGCACAATTCCGAAAAAATCCGCCCTTCTGATGAAAAGTTCGCGCCCAGCCCGCGCATGCGCGCATCAATCTGTTTCCTCACTTCGCTCTTGCGCAATTCGGAGATTGCCGAAACCAAATGCCGCATGCGGAGAGTTCTCGCATTAGTCTTATATTTTGCGCGGCAGAGAGAATGTTTTTTTAAATTGTTGCAGCACAAATACAATTACGGTGGTCAGAATGAACAAATGCTTATCCGCAGCTACGCGTATATCCAAAGACATCTACTATGGCTTGAAGGGAAACGGCTTCTTTGCGAAGAAGCCGGCGCCTGAGCCCTATTTCCTCAAAGCAGTGTTATGCGAGCCCTCCCCTCTATTCAGGCTCAAGACGAGCGCGCTCGAAAACAACAGCGAAATCGCGAAATGCGCGATAAGGCGGATGCTGAGGCATAAGGACTGGTTCCACAGGATGCAGGCAGCGAAGGCGCTCGGGGAGATAAAGGACCGCGGCGCGGTGGAACCGCTCTGCCTCGTGCTGCAGAAAGACCCATCCATCTCAGTGCGCGCAGAGGCTGCCGAAGCGCTGGGCGAGATAGGCGATTACTCCGCCATGCCTGCGCTCAGGAAGGCGCGCCACGACGAGTTCAGCGTGAAGCTCGCTGCCAAGATAGCGATGATGAAAATCGCGCCCCTCGAGTTGGGTGACGCGCCCGGAAGATGAGAGCGGGCTCTCAATACGTTTTTAAACATTTCCCTATTAATTCCTAGTTACTCATTATCTAAATCCAGTTTTGGATGCATGCGCCGAAATATGTGCATGTTCGAAATGCGGCATCCCATACGCGTTTCCGGTTCCGGGTTTTCGGTTTCGAAACCGAAGATGCGAAACGGGAAACTGAATTGGGCAATGCGACATACTAGAACAGTTAGATAAAGTTTAAGGGCAATGGATTACACCAACCCTTCACACAAAGTGATATCATGGATTTGAGGAGGCCCAGGAGAGGTTCGCGAGGATTCAGGCCCAGGAAGAGGGCTGAGACCCAGGTAGTCGAGATGTTCTGGCCCGCGAGGACAGAGAGCAGGATACTCGGCTTCGCAGGCTACAAGGTCGGCATGACCACTGTCGCTTACATAGACCAGTCCGAGAGCCCGACGAAAGGGCAGGAGGTCGTGGGCGCAGGAACGGTCCTCGAAGCCCCCCCGATTTACGTTTACGGGATCCGCGGATACAAGAGCGGAAACATTTTGGGCGACATGCTCGTCTCTGACGAGGCGAAGCTCAAGGAGCTCGGGATGAAGAAGGCGAAGAAGCTTGAACTCAACGATTCAGAGGTTGATGACGTGAGGCTCCTCGTGTACACCCAGCCGGACAAGACGCTCATAGGAAAGAAGCACGTCGAGCGCTTCGAGCTCGGGCTCGGAGGCAAGGACGCGAAGGAGAAGCTCGCGCTCGCGAAAGGGTTCCTCGGAAAGGAGCTGCGCGCGAAAGACGTGTTCAAGGCAGGCGAAGTCGTGGACGTGGTCGCAATCACGAAAGGAAAGGGCTGGCAGGGCGCAGTCAAGAGGTTCGGATCGAACCTCCAGCGCCCCAAGGCGACAGGAAAGCGCAGGCACGTCGGTACCCTGGGGCAGTGGCACCCGAGCTACGTGCTCTACACCGCCCCGCAGGCCGGGCAGACGGGCTACCACAAGCGCACAGAGCTCAACAAGTCCATACTCAAGATCTCCGAGAACATCGACGAGATAAACCCGAACGGCGGCTTCCCTCACTACGGATTCGTGAAGAACGACTTCATAGTGGTGAAGGGCAGCGTGCCCGGGCCCACGAAGAGGCTGGTGAAGATGAGGGTTGCGGTGAGGGACAACGGACCCTACAAGGAAGCCAAGACCACCTACATTTCCAACGAGCCGAAGCAGTGATCATTATGAAATCAGAAGTATACTCTATCGATGGAAAAACCGGGAAGGTGATAGACCTGCCGGCGTGCTTTGACGACGCGGTGCGCGAGGACCTCATAAAGAGGGCGGTGCTCAGCGACGAGTCCAGGCTCTACCAGCCCAAGGGCGCGTTCCGCAGGGCAGGGCTCCAGACTTCCGCGGTTTACGACGGAAGGAAGGACGATTTCGGTTCGCTGAAGAACAGGGGTGGCGCAAAGCTCCCGCGCGAAACGGGCGCGAAGGGCCAGCACGGAAAAGTGAAAAGGATTCCGAGCGCGGTCAAGGGAAGGCGCGCGCATCCTCCGAAGCCCGAGAAGGTGCTCGTAGAGGACATGAACGAGAAGGAGTACAAGAAGGCGCTCAGGTCTGCGATTTCCGCAACCCAGAACGCGAAACTCGCAACTCAGCGCGGCCACATATTTGATGCGAAGAAGCTCCCGCTTGTGGTTGACAACGCTTTCGAAGGAGTGAAAAAGACCAAAGACGTTCTTGCGATTTTCGAAAAACTGGGGATTGCGAAGGACGTGGAGAAGGCAAAAGGCAAGTCCAAGCCCATCAGCGGAACCAGGCACACGAGGAGCGCGTCCAGGTACGTGCCCAAGTCCGTGCTCGTGGTCGTGAAGGACGGCGCGGTGCTCAAGGCAGCGCGCAACCTCTCCGGCGTGGACGCGGTGAAGGTTTCGGAGCTCAAGGTAATGCACCTCGCTCCCGGGACGCACGCGGGAAGGCTAACTGTGTTTTCCGCGAACGCGATAGAAGAGCTGAAGAAAATCTAAGGTGAAAATATGTTCATAGTCGCACCGATAAGAACGGAAAAGGCAGTCGCAAAGATGGAATTCGACAACACGATGACTTTCGAGGTCGTGGAGAAGGCGACCAAGAAGGACGTGAAGGTCGAAGTGGAGTCCATGTTCGGAGTGAAAGTGGATAGCGTGAGGATGAAGAACACTCCGAAAGGGAAGAAGCACGCCGTCGTGACGCTCGCGAAGGGCTCCAAGACCGACGACATAGCCGCGAAGCTCAAGCTCATATAATGAAATGAATCGATGGTGTTCAAATGGGAAAACGACTGAAGCAACAGAGGCGCGGTGATGGAACCCCGGCGTACAAGGCGCCCACGACGCGCTACAAGGTGGACCTCCAGTACAGGCCTTACGACGACGAGGAGAAGGCGGGAGTGCTGAGGGGCCAGATACTCTCCTTCATAGACGACCCGGGAAGGGACGCGCTCGTGATGGAAGTGCTTTACGACAACGGGGAGAAGGGCTACCTTCTCGCTCCGGAAGGCGCGATCATAGGCGAGTACGTGGAAGTCGGAGCCCAGGCGAAAGTGAACGTGGGCAACGTGCTTCCGCTTTACAGGATTCCGGACGGCGCTTACGTATTCAACGTGGAGAGGAGCCCGGGCGACGGAGGGAAGATGATGAAGGCTCCCGGCTCGTACGCAGTTATCGTTTCGAGGGAGAAGGACGCCGTTTATGTAAAGCTCCCAAGCAAGCAGACATTGAGGCTTTCCGCGGACTGCAGGGCCCAGATAGGCATAGTCAGCGGAGGCGGAAGGCAGGACCAGCCGCTCCTCAAGGCAGGCAATGCGTTCTACAAGTACAAGCAGGCGAGAAACCGCATGTGGCCGCACAACAGGGGAGTCAAGATGAGCGTTTACAACCACCCGCACGGAGGCAAGCAGCACCACGAAGGAAAGCCGACCACCGTCGCGAGGGGCACACCACCCGGAAGGAAGGTCGGGCACATAGCCGCCCGTTCGATTGGAAGGAAGAAGGCAATAAGGACTACTGAAGAGGGATCGCAATGAGGCGTGAGGTTTACAGAGGACTGGAGGAGGCGCAGCTCAAGGACATGCCAATAGAGAAATTCATGGAGCTCATAACGTCCAGGGAGCGCAGGACGCTCAGGCGCATGGCCCAGAACGTCGAGCTCAAAAAGCTCGTCGCCAAGGCCAGGGCGGTGAAGGCGAAGAACCCGAAGAAGGTCATCAAGACCCACGTCCGCGAAGCCGTGATACTTCCGGAATGGCTCGGGCTCACGTTCGGCGTGCACGACGGTAAGCAGTTCAAGACCGTCGTCATTTCGCTGGAGAAGCTCGGCAAGAGGCTCGGCGATTTCGCCCACTCCACAGGGCGCGTCATACACGCGGGACCCGGTATCGGAGCTACGCGCGGTTCGAAGTTCGTTGCGGTGAAGTGATATGTACTCATACAAATTCGACGAGACTGAGGTAGGCAAGGCAAGGCTCGAGGATGTTGACGCGAGCTTCAAGGATCTCGCCGAGGTGTGCTCAAACATAAGGGGCAAGAAATCCTCGGACGCGATCTCCCTTCTGGAGAAAGCTGCCACAGGCGAGATGCCGATAAGGTACACGAGCTATATCACGAAGCTCGGCCACAGGAAGGAGCTCGGCGGAAAGCCCGGAAGGTACCCGAAGAAGGCCGCGAAATACGTGCTTATGACGCTGAAAAGCGCGATCGCCTCCGCGAAGGCGAAAGGGCTGAGCGAGGACCTCACGGTGGTGCACGCAGCTGCGAACAAGAAGGATGTTTTCCCGCGCCTCTCCCCGAAAGGAGGGAAGAGGACGCGCTCATACTACGAGACCGCGAGAGTGGAAATCGTGGTGAAGGAAACAGGCGCTTCGAAGAAATCGGAGGGAAAGCCTGAAAATAAGGGCGAGAAGAAAGCCGAGCAGAAGAAGCCTGCAGCGGCTCCAGTTGCGGCAAAGCCCGCACCGATAGCAAAACACGAAACGACCAAGCCCGCAACCCAGACGAAGCCTGCGGCGCTTGCCGCTCCGGCAAAATCCAAGAAAGGTGAATCCTGATGGTATACGAGAAGAAGTTCATCGAGGACCTCATAGTCCAGTACGAGATCATGCGCTTCATACAGAAGGAGCTCGACCGCGCGGACGTCGCGAACATCGACATCCAGCGCACTCCAGTAGTCACGAGGATCTCGCTCGAGGTGATGAACCCGGGCAAGATAATCGGCAAGAGGGGTGGCATAATCAACAAGCTCACCGAGACGCTCCAGCAGGACTTCAAGATCAAGAACCCGCAGATAAGCGTCGTGGAAGTGAAGAACCCGTCGCTCGAGCCCCGCCTTGTAGGCAGGAGAGCCGCGAAGATGCTCGAGATGGGCAAGAAAGCCCGCGCAATACTGCATTTCCTCGTAAGGGAGGTGATGTCCAACGGAGCAATAGGGGCGGAAATCGTGCTTTCCGGCGCGATGAGCAAGGGAAGCAGGGCGAAGAGCATGAACGTGATAACCGGTTTCATCCCGAAGGCGGGAGAGCCGGCCAGGCTCGTGAAGGAGGCCCACGTCACCTCGGTGACTAAATACGGCGCAATCGGCATATTCGTGCGCATAGTCCCTCCGGGAACCGTTTTCCCGGACAAGGCGCCCGCTCAGCAGCCGGAGCTTCCCAAGACGCTCAGGCCTGCGGCGATGGCAGCGCCCGCCGCAGCCAAGTTGGCTGAGGAAACCAAGTGATTATTATGGCAATGAAGATGGGAGAGATAAGGGGAATGAAGGAGGACGCGCTAGAGAAGAAGCTCGCTGAGTTCCGTCTGGAACTCGTGACTGGGCAGAATCTCAAGGCGAAGTCCATAAAACTTTCGATGGCGAGGATAATCGCGCGTCTCGCGGAGCTCAAGAGGGCTCAGGCAGCGGCTGCTGCTCCTGCGCCGAAAGCCAGCGCGAAGCCTGCGGCAGCTAAAGCCAAGGCGCCCGCGCAAAAGAAATGATTATAAACCCGTTAAGAGCACAATGAATCCAGGTGAAAGATTTTGCCAGAAATTTGCAACAAATGCGGACTTTTGAAGGATCTCTGCGTCTGCGAAGTGCTTGACAAGGAGGAGGTCAAGAAGATAACCGTCTACGCGACGGCCAAGAAATTCAAGAAACTCGTCACTGTAGTCGAAGGCATAGACAAAGGGAGGCTCGACGACACTGCGAAGGACCTTAAGCACAAGCTCGCTTGCGGCGGGACTGCGAAAGACGGGTTCATAAT
>JBBITJ010000009.1:0-9240 GCA_037440825.1 Microcaldota archaeon
GAATAACTCGAAACTGGGAACCGGAAACCAAGAAATAGAAGTGGGCCCGCCCGGAGCATGAGTTCCCTGTTCAGGGTTCTGTGTTTTGGGTTTAACGTCCGACAAGTCGAAGTTTTCGACTTGTGGACCGTCGGTCGATGCGTCGACCGACCGGTCTTGAGTTTCGGGGTTTTCTGTTCCGAGTTCAGCGTTCTTTTTCTGCTGCTTTTCGGACTTGTTTTCACGCGTCATTTTACTCACCTTTTTGATAGTTTTTCATTTTGCCCCGCCTTAGATGTATTCTGAGATGCGGCAGGTGGCTGACCAACCGAATGCGCTAAAAAGGCATCCATAGTCAGCCGAAGCCGCTCCGTGTTTCGCGTTGCGCGTTTTGCCTATTCATTCTCACCTTCCATGCTCTTTTTGAGGTTGAATAGCATCGAGCGTATTTTCACCAGCTTGTTCATGAAATCCAGGTGTTCTCTCTGCGGCAGCACCTTCAGCTCGTTCATCATGTCAAGCCAGAACTCGCACTCGTTCGCCTCGCCTATGCAGGTCGCCACCTTCTGCTTCATAGCGGCCTTAGAGTCGAAGGCGGCCATTTCCGCGAGGTTGGCGCATATGGAGGAGGCGGAAGCGAGAAGCTGCTCTTTAGCCCGGTATGATGCCTTCTTTCCATTAAAGAAGACATACAAGTCCTTGGACAGCATGAATGCATATTCGTACACCTTCAGGTTCTTGAAATTCTGCGTCATATGTCTTCCTCCTCTTCATCGCCTTCTTCGTCGTAGAAGAACCAAACTCTTCCGTCCTCAAACCTGTTTTCCGTTTCCATTCTATTCACCCTCGTTTTTATTTGGGTTCAGACCCGTGCGTTCCAGTCGTCCGAACCCTTCCCTTGCCCCCACTACTTTTTCGTTTAGGGGGTGGCAAGGGAGGCAAAATGAGGTTTCGTACCTGGTTTTGGGTTCAGCGTTCAGGTCGCGGCGTTCGGTGCGATTTTTATTCCTTCAGGCGTAGCGCCGACCCGGAGCGGAGGCGGAAATACGCATTATTGGTTTCGGGCGTCAGCCCGAACTGCCGTCAGGCAGCCTGACCATTAAGCGTTTTCCTGCCGGAGCGACGGGGGAATGGATTAAAATGAGCACGAGCCTGCGAGAGAACGCCGCGATAGGGTTGGGATACAAATTTATAAATCTAATTTATAAAGAAACTGCAATGGTTGACAAGAAGCCAACACGAAAATGTAATGCATGCAACTTAGTAAATAATGAAAATGCTAAATATTGTCGAAAATGCGGAATGGAATTAACTGGATTTGGAACCGCTGTACGGGACATGACCCGGTCCGGGGCAAATATAACAAAATCCATTTTGTTTAATGTGACAACAGCATATGCGGCATTTAATCTTTTTTCCGTTTTGATTTGTTTAGCGGTAGCAATATTGGGTTTCAGTCTTGTCCAATTTGAACTTCAAGCATTTGTACATTTGATAAATCTCGTATCTTTCCAAAAAGGAGCGGTAGATGTACTACTAAAAAATCCCCTCGAAATAATTGTTCTTAGCATAGATATTATCGTTGGTTCAGTAGCCGCCATACTTATCCCCGGTAGCATCTTAACAAAACTGGGTGCTTTTGTTGGGCTATTAATTCCGAGTCCAGATCCCGTAACCAAAGGTACTGGTATCGGAGCGACGGCGACTTCCATCGTGATTGATGTAATCATTGCGATATGTATGCTTATTTTAGCAATCTTTGCGACTGCGATAGTTCTATTTTTTTCACTCGTTGCTGCGGCAGTTATCAACTTACTGATGGTTTTTGTTGTTTTTAAAACAAAAAAAGTTCCGCTACTAACATTCTTCTATGGATTTTTTTGTATTTTTGTAAGTATAATTCTATTTTTGAACACAAAATATCTTCTGCTTCCATCGTTCCTTCCGCTAATAATTATCTTATTTATTTTTATATCTGGATTTACGTTTATCGTTGTTTACATCTTACAAATATTACATTTTTTTGGAATTCGCACCTTAGACAATATAATTACACAATGCCCGGATTGTAATAGTACGCTTACAGCAAATTTGAACAACTGTACATACTGTGGAAAAACTATTTTTGCAAATTGCAAAGTGTGCGGGGAAAAATATAATAACGAATTAAACTTCTGCCCCAAGTGCGGCGTTGAAAATATAAATAATAATCAATTTTGTATCATCTGCGGGAAAAAGAATAGTAAATCGGACATATGCAAGGATTGCACGAAAAAAGATAAAAATATGACAACACCACCCTCCTAAATTGTGTTTTGCATTTTTTTACCTTTTCCAGAATCCCGCCATCTTGGCTCATCATTATGCTCTGGTAAAGCTCATCCTTTTGTGTGTGCACGTACGTCATCGTAGTTTCAACCTTGGAATGCCGCGCAAACCTGCTCGTCAGCACGATGTTTCCGTTGTTCCGCTTGGAAAAATTCGTCACATCCAGAGACTTCAGGAACAGAATAAGCTCATCTTCCGTAAAACCCTTGTTCATCGAGCCGTATTTTGAACCCTGCACCGCAGAAAACGCCGTTTCCGCGCATCAGATAGGATACCAACTGCTTTTACGAGCTTCTGCTTGGGCAGGTTCCGGCCTAAGAAGTCAAGAAACTGCTGCGCTTGGGGCCAAAATTCGGCTATTTCGCGCTTATTCGGCTTCCAGTTCGGATCCAGCGGGGTCCGAACCTTCCCAAATCCGAACCGAGCAGAATTAGGGTCAATTTGAGGTGCGGTTTGCTGGGAAACCCTAGACGTAGTAGTCCGAAACCCAGAACTCAAAACTGGCAACCAAAAAGGAGATTTGGGCCCGCCCGGAATCGGACCGGGAATCTCTACCGTGTCAGGGTAGCGTCATCTATGGCTAATAAGATTCAATAAAATGCATCTTAGGTAGTAACCATTCGACTACGAGCCCATTTTTATAATCTATATGGCAGGGTTAAGTTTTTATAATCGCTTTTTTGCTGCAGTTCCGCCATTTCGCACAGGTATACTATGCGGCCGTGGATACGTCTTCAGATATCATAAACCGATTGTAAAAACTCCGGATATTCGGAGATGAATTGTACTGTAAACTGCTTGCCCCGTCTGGAGACTGTGCCGTCAGTGTCAACCAGGTCTCTGAGGAAAGACACCTCGTATTTCTTGTTTCCTAATGGTTTTTCCTCATGCGGATTCGACGAATCGACCCTTTTTATTCTCGAAGCGACCCATGATTTCCATGGGTTTGGTTGTAGTTCCTCAACATAAGTTCAACTTTTCGTCTCCCGAAAAATTTCCTATTTTTAATTCCTTGGCTCCAAGTTTTCCGTTGCGAGCCGAGGTGGGAAGATGTACATGATATATTGCCCTTTTCCGAACATCGCCGAAGCTAAGAAGGCGGGGAAAACGCTCATTGAGGAGCAGCTCGGAAGCTGCGTGAACATCCTCAAATCCTATTCTTCGATATACAAATGGAAGGGCAAGCTCGCGGAGGAGAGCGAATTCGTGCTCATTGCGAAAACCAGCGACAAGAACGTGGAGGCGCTGGAGAAGAAGCTTAAGCAGATTCACCCGTACGAAGTGCCGGAGATAGCGAGGATAAGGTTGGACAAGATAAACAAGGAATACTCGGACTGGTGCGGAGGGATCTGATAGTTTCCCTCTTGGGCTTTGAGTTCAGGCGGTCCGCCTAGGATATCAATATCTTCTTGTTCGCCGACGGCTTGCTGCTCTTCTGCACCACTATTTCCAGCACGCCGTTGTTGTATCGCGCCTGCGCTTGGCCGAAGTCGCACAGCGACGGGATTTCGAGCTCCTTGTAGTACTTGCGGTCCCTGCTCCGCACTGAAATAATGAGTGTTTTGCCTTCTCCTGAAACGTTTATATCCTTCCTGTCCACCCCGGGAAGCTCGGCGATCACGGTGATTTCGCCCTTGCCTTCTATTATGTCCACGAGGGGCTCGCGCTCGTCGCTTATCGGAATGCTCTCCTTAGCTGCCTCGTGCTTCACGTTCCCGAATTCGCGTATCTGCGGCTTTCCGTCAGGGCTGATGCGGATGGAGAAACCGTAAACCACACCCTTCCCTTCCTTGGCGAGCTTCTCGAGCCCGGATTCAGGGATCCTGCCTATCATGCCTTCCATGAGATCTTCCATCTCCGAGCGCATGCGCTCCAGCTCCCTGTCGAACTCGCTGAAGAGGTCGTCTTCTGAGATGCGCTTTTTCCTTGCCATGCATGGATATGCCGTTTTTTGTTTAAATGGATTTGCAAAATACATGGTATATAAACGGATTGGGAGATAATATTTCCGGCTCAAAACGGGAAACCGGATGTTCGACCATGTTGAACAGACAGTCGCCGAAATGTCGGCGACTGAAGACTGGAAACCTAATGAAAAGAGTGATGATCATGAAAGCCTTCGTACTATGCGGCGGTCATGGCACGCGCCTCCGCCCGTACACGTATTCGATACCGAAGCCCATGCTGAAGATGGGGAGAAAGCCCATACTCCAGTATGTGGTGGAGAACCTGAAGCTCAACGGCTTCACGGACCTCGTGCTCACGGTTGGATACAAGAAAGAGCAGATAATGGACTACTTCGGAGATGGGAAGAAATTCGGAGTGAAGATAGAG
The DNA here is from genome assembly GCA_037440825.1 of Microcaldota archaeon. Classification (GTDB taxonomy): domain Archaea; phylum Micrarchaeota; class Micrarchaeia; order Anstonellales; family Bilamarchaeaceae; genus JAHJBR01. The sequence continues at coordinate 4,642 of JBBITJ010000009.1, forward strand.
TATGCGGTCGAGGACGAGCCCAAGAACACCGCTGGCTCCATACTGGATTACAGGGGGAAGGTGAAGGAGACGTTCCTCGTTGTCATGGGAGACCACCTCACGGACGTGGACCTGAAGAGAATGGCGGAGACGCACAGGAAATCCGGCGCGATAGCCACGATAGCGCTCACCAAGCAGGAGATGCAGCTGGAGTACGGCATAGTCGGGCTGAAAGGCAATGAAATTGTGGAGTTCAACGAGAAGCCCAGGTACGACTTCTTCATAAACACGGCGATGTACGCGTTCGAGCCGGAGATATTCGATTACATAAAGGGGAAGGAGGACTTCGCAAAACATGTTTTTCCGCGCCTGATCTCTGCGAAGAAGAAGATCAACGCGTACGTATTCGACGAGTACTGGGTGGACGTCGGCAGAGTCTCAGATTACGAGCGGCTGAACGAGTTCATCAAGGTCACGACGCTGCTAAAGAACCTGGACATGAAGGAAAAGGAGTAGGACTGCCGCTGAGACCAGGATTTGGGCCGCTACAAACATCATTACTAGCTGCTGCTCCCCAACTCCGCCCAGGAATTTCATCGGAACGTGCACCAGCCCCCTTATTTTCCCGTCAGGAGGGTGGAGCTTCCCGTCCCTGAATTCCCCGGGCGTCCTGGGGAACCTGTTCGCAGCTTTTATGAAGAAATCCAGCACGTAGAGCCCCATGAGGAGCGCTGCTATGCTCTCGAAATTCCCTATTATCGCGCCTGCTGCGAGCGACGCCCCGATGACCAGCGTCCCTACGTCTCCTGGGAATATCCTAGCTGGATAACGGTTGTGGATGAGGAATCCGGCGAGCGCGCCCAGCATTGGCACGTAGATCACTAGCGCTTCGGGGCTTCCTGTGTAGAGCGCGGCTATGCCCGCTGCTGCGAGGATCACGAGCCCCATGCCTGCTTCCATCCCGTTGAACCCTGCGAGCATGTTCGTGAGGTTGGATGCTACTGCGATGCCTACCGGGATCATTGCGAAAAGGTAGATGAGCCCGAAATCGACCACGCCCACGAACGGAATGTTCATCGCTGTGCTGCCTGCAGCCCGTACGGCTATGAGCGGAATTCCTGCTGCTAGGGGAAGGAACGCCTTCACCGCCTGGTGGATATCCAGCAGGTCGTCCACGAACCCGATGAATGCGAGGATGAATATGGAGATTAGGGCTGCGAGCACGAATTGGAGGTTGAACTCGAAGCCGAGAAAAGTGTTGAAAAAGACGAGCAGCAGGACTCCTGACGCGAAACCCGAAACAATCCCTATCCCACCCATCTCCGCGACCTCAGGCTTCCCTTCCTTGTTCACGTCCTTTCCGGTCACGCCGAATTTCACGAGTCTGGGAATCAGGAGCTTCACAACCCCGTACGAAAGGAAAAAGGATGCTGCAGCTGCTGCGAGATATTCGATCATTGGCGCACCTCCACTATTATGCTCCCGTTCCGCTCGAAGACGCGTCCTGAAGAGAAGAGGAGGGACTGGAGCACAGAATCCTCTATCGCCTGGATGTTTATCATCCTTGTTGAAGGATCGCTGAATGTGCCGTTGCCGAGCATCCGCATCTTGGTGTAGGGTATTATCGCTCCTTCCCTCGTGCCGGTGCCGTAGAGCTGCGCGTCATCTATGGCTAGCTCGGCGCCTGAGAGCGCCATGTATAGGATGTAATTCGCGTTGGGGATTCCGCTGGCGAACACTGCGTAGCTGCGCTGACCGTCATTCGCGGTTCCTGCGTACCTGAATATGACCGGCTTTGACGAATATGCCGAATCCAGAGAACGGAGGGAGAACACCGCATAATCCACGCCGACCTCGCCTTTCTTCAGGAGTGCGCTGGCGTTGAGCAGCACCGCGCCCTTGCCCGAGTAGTATTGGAAGGCGTTTGGGTAGTCCAGAACCCCGAAGGTGCCGCTTATGGATTTCGCGGCTTCGAACGCAGCTATGTCTCCCGCGCCCAGCGCCGACGAGGACGCGATGCTCACGCCGTGGAGCGCGGAGAGGGTGTTGAACGAGATGAGCAGAAGGGCTGCTGCTGCAATCTCACCTGATTTCATGCTGTGGAGCGCCGAGGCGACGTATGCGATTGCAGCCAGGAGCGCCCCTGCGACGAACGCTGCTGCGAGGTCTCCTGAGTAGGACGCCTGGAACGCGAAGGCGAACGCGAGGAACACGAGCGCCTTGTCCCCGTAATGAGGGTTTTCCAGCGACCTGAATCCGTTCGCTGCCGCTATCGCGAGGACGAACGCTGCTGGGCCCGGGGCGAACGGAAGCGCGAGCGCGCCCAGCGCCGCGAGAATCGCTGAAACCGGGCTGTGCTTGTATTCCAGGGCTGCGAGCAGCCCAAGCGGAAGGGAAGTGGCTGCGATGCCGATTGCTTCGAAAATCCCGTATCCCTGGCCGAGGGCTGCTGCGGCAAAAGGATGGATGGAATGGAGCGCGGCCGCGTTTGCAGGGGAAAACGCGAAAAGCGCGGAAGCGCAGAATGCGTGGAACGCGTCTGATTTGAGAAGGATGAGCGCCATTGCATAAGCTGCGAGGGGAAGCAGGATGAAAAGCGCGGCATTGAGCAGCTGCACGGTGCCCATGGGCATGCCGCTCCTGGAGAGGAGCGCGTAATCGGAATCAGATAAATATTCGCCGCTGAAAACTGCGAACGCCGAGGCGGCTAGGAAAAGGATTATTCCCGCATATATAATTCTCTTGTCGATATCCATGTGAAAACCTCATTTCCCTGAACGCAACTTTTCCAGGATCTCCTTCGCGCGGCTGGATTTGTAGCTGCCTTCGGATTCCAGGATTCCTGAAACGTAATCTATCTCCTCCTGCGTGGACGCGCCTGCCTGGACTGCGAGGTTGCGCGCGTGGAGCTTCATGTGCCCTTTCTGGATTCCAGATGTGGAAAGGGCCCGCAAGGCTGCGAAGTTGTTCGCGAGGCCTGCGCAGGCGGCGAGCATCGCGAGCTCCTTCGCACTTCCGGCGCCCGCTATTTTCAGCGCTATTTTAGCCACCGGGTTGGAGCTTATGCTTCCGCCCACTGTGCCGAGCGCCAGGGGCAATTCTATTGTTCCGACGAGGTTTCCGGTTTTGTCGGTTTCATAATGGGTGAGCGGCTGGTAGGTTCCGCTGCGCGCCGCATAAGCGTGCGCGCCTGCCTCCACTGCGCGCCAGTCGTTCCCCGTCGCCACTGCGACTGCGCCTATGCCGTTCATTATCCCCTTGTTGTGCGTGGCTGCGCGGTAGATGTCGTTCCTGGCGAGCTCGTACGCATCCAGTATTCCCTCCACGGTTTCCTCTCCTATGACCTCTTTCTTCCAGACTGCCTTCGCCCTGGCTTTCCGCTTGTCTGCGTAATTGGAGAGTATGCGCAGCCGCACCTTGCCTTCTCCTGCTGATTCCACCACCTGGGGCGCGATGGCTTCCAGCATGGTGTTGAGCGTGTTGGCGCCCATGGAATCACGGACGTCGATTTCGAAATAGGCGATGAGCATTTCCCCCCGCTGCGTTTTGATTGGTTTCGCGTTCAGGGTTCTGAACCCCCCGCCGCGCTCCTCCATGGATTTTGTGAATTCGCGCGCGGCCTTTTCCAGCTCCTTCCGTGCTGCCAGCACTTTCGCAGCCGCCTTTTTCGCGTCCTTCAGCCCCACGAGCTGTATCTGCCCTACCATCACCGGCTCGTCAGCAGATGCCGTGAAGCCTTCCGGAAGGCAGAGCTTGGCTCCGTTGCTTGCAGCAGCGACCACGCTGGGCTCCTCCACGGACATTGGAATTATGGCATCTTTGCCGTTGATTTTGAAATTCAGGGCTACTGAGAGTGGGAGGTGCGTCGCTCCGATTACGTTCTCGCTCATCCTGTCCGCTGCTTCTGGAGCGAGAGCCCCGGTATTTTTCAGCACCGAAACCTCAGCTTCGCTGAGCTGCGCGTGCTCCTTTATGCGCCTCAGCCTCTCCTCTACAGGGAGTTTGTAAAAACCGGAAAAGTCGGCCATAATTACCACTACTATATGGATAAAAACGCTTAAAAAGAGCGCAAATCGCTAGTGTTTGTAGCTTTCCACAGCGTTGAGCGCTTCCTCCACGCTCCTGAACGATTTGTCGAACTTCTCCTGGTATATCCTGCGGATTATCTGGGAAAGCCTGGCTTCCTCGCCTTCGCCGAAGAAGTATTTGCCGTCCTTCCTGCTTATGAGCCCGCTCTCTTTCATCTTCAGGAGATGGTAGTATACTGATTTTTCGTTCGCCTGCACACCGCTTTTTGCGAGGTCCTCCAGTATCTCCTTCGTAGTCGGATGCATTTTCCTGATATGGAAGTTTATCAGCGACTCGAGCACGTCCAGGGAAATAGTCCTGCTCTCGTTCGGGGAGATGCACCCCAGCGAGAGCGCGATCCACCTCACCAATGATTTCTTGGTGAGCTTCACGTCGTCGGAGAGGTGCATCTCCCTGAGCACGGTCTCGTTCCTTATGAGCTTTGCTTCAGGCAGCATAGGATCACTGCAGCTTCACTTTGGACAGGGTATTGCCCCCGCGTCTTGAAGCACCTTTACCCTCGTGTTGTACAGGAGCACCGCGTCGTTGTAG
>JBBITJ010000009.1:9340-27429 GCA_037440825.1 Microcaldota archaeon
CGCGTCTTGAAGCACCTTTACCCTCGTGTTGTACAGGAGCACCGCGTCGTTGTAGAATTCCCTCCTGTCCGCCATCTGGTCCTCCATCGCGGAGAGCTGCTTCTGGAGGTCGAGGAAGATCTGGTTCGCCTTGAGCTCAGGGCATCCCTCGGCTACTGCGAAGACGGATTTGAGCGCGCCTGTGAGCAGCTCGCTCGCCTTCGCCCTCTGCGCCGGAGTCCCGGTCACGATTTCGGACCGCAGGCAAGTGAACTCCTCCAATGCGCTTTTCTCGTATTTCTTGTATCCCTTCACGGTTTCCATGATATTCTGGATGAGATCGGAACGCTGCTTGAACACCGCGTCTATGTTCGCCCACGCCTTGCCAATGTTGTTCTGGAGCGCGAGGCCGTTGTACGCGGTTATGGCGCAGAACGCAGCCAGGAAAGCCAACGCCACCAGAACGAAGCCTATGTAAAGTTCGAAGCCGACCTCCATGCCATCACTATAGGATATTCAATTCCGAGAAGAATATTAAAAGGCTAACTTCACGTGCACATATGGCAGAAAACTGTTGCGTATACTCGGCAATCGGATTCGCAGTGGGCATCGGCATGATCTACGACGGGGCGCAGAAATATCTGCTCGCGCAGAAGATAAGGAAGATGCTCGTAGAGCCGCAGGGCGCCCAGATAACAATCCCTGTGGACGCCACTTACAGGGCCACCTTTCCGGGCATCTTCGGCATACAGCACAAGCCGATGGATTCAAATGTGCTCGCTTTCGTGGATTCCCCGGACGCTGACAGGAGGCGCACATTCATGAACCACAAGAACGAGGGCGTGCGCATCATGGAATCCTGCATAGCCGAGGGCGATCCCCTCTACGTGCTCGGCAGCTAGATTAGGCGGGGAGAATAAAAACATTCTGGAATACAACACATTTTTAAAGAGATTTACACATAATAAAAGCATGCAGAAACTGCACGAACTTAGGATTCCGGAAGGCAGGAAGGCGTTCGCCTCGCTCCTGTTCGCGAATTTCGGGAAGAAGGAGGTTCTTTTCGACACGTTCCTCGCAAATGCGCACAAGTACAGGGACGAAGAAATGGCGCAGGCCCTCAGGAGCGTCCTGTCCCTTTCCCAGTCCGACATAAGGAAATGGGTAAGGGGAGTGAAGCATCCTGCGAGCCTCATCACCAGGAGTGCGGTGATTCCGAGCGACATGGAAAGCATGCTCTGCGAAGCGAAGAATTTCGTGATTGCGAGGAACGCTTACATACCTTACTACATAATCGAAAGGCCGTATTCGGACCACGTGCTGGATGCATACCAGGACGTATGCAGGAAGCTGGTGGAATGCAGCAACAATACGCTGAAGGCTGCGTACCTGGACATGGCCGGCATGATGGGAAACGCGCTCCCTTTGGAAGAGAAAGCAAAGCTGGCCGGATTCCTGGTTGATTACCTCATGGCCGAGGATGACAGGGTCCTGAAGGTGGCGGCCACGTGCGCCCTCGCGATGCTGCTGAATCCTCAGGCGCCGCTCGCGATCATGCACGAAGCGGAAAGGAGCGGGGATGAGAATTACCAGGTCGTGGCGTACAGGGCTGCTGTGCTGGCGGCCGCGATAAAGGCGCCGAAAACGCTGGAGGTATTGCTTCCCGGATTCCTGTTCGGAAACATGGGAGCGGACGTGAAGGTCGCTGCCGCTTCCCTCATGCTCTCGCTGGGCAACGCAGGGCTTTACAGCAGCGTTATGTCTTACATGAAAACGGTGGGTGAGACTGTTGACGAGCTGCATAGGTTCGCGCTGAGGAAGGCGGACGAAGAGCTTGGCGCGGATTCCCCTGAGAGGGTGGAGCGTGCGAACAGCCTGCTGCTCGAATTCTACAAGTCCAGCGGGTTCCACAACGATGTGGCGGCGTACAGCGCGCTTGCTGGAAATCCCAAGATCCCAAGATCTGGCATGAAGGCTGGCAGAGGTTGATTGTTTTTTAACCTTTCTAGCCAGATTAGTATTGAGCAATTCAGATTTTTAGCCTCGAAACGCTGAACTCAGAACTGGAAACTCCAACTGCATTTCGCGGTTGTTTCGAATACAAATAGTTTGGGCCCGTAGCGCAGCCTGGATAGCGCGGCACTCTCCTACACATATTCCTTTTCTTTTGCGAAAAGAAAAGGTCTGAGTGGTTCACCCCAAAAGAAAAACGATTTTCTTTTTAGTGAATTATTGTGGAGAGAGGTGAAGGTCGTGAGTTCAAATCTCACCGGGCCCGAATATTAGGGGCGAACAACAATGCCCGTTTTAGCAACCCTTTCTGGAACAGGCAGCACACCATCATCAAACCTTTCGGGTTTGGAAAATGGCTAAAACTTGTTTTTGATTTTAGAGCCGAATGTGGGAATATGATAACCGACCTCGTGAAAGCGTTGGAAAAAAGCACCGAAGAGTGCCTTGAAGACAGGATAGCAGTCTCCTTTTCAGGGGGATTGGACAGTGCAACAATAGCCACGATAGCGAAGAAGAGGTGCGAGGTTTCCTTGATTTCAGCAGGGACTGACGGAAGTGACGACCTGATAAATGCGGGGAAGGTCGCTGAGGAACTCTCGCTTCCCCTGGAAAAGATAGTGCTGGACGAGAAACGGATACTGGAGATTTATGGGAAGATACACTCTTTTTACCCTGGCCCGCTGCTCAAGGTGGAAATAGGAGTTCCAATCTACGCGGTATGCGAAGCTGCGAAGAAAAGGGGGCTGGACGCCGTGCTGTTCGGCTCTGGGGCCGAGGAGCTTTTCGTAGGATATGAGAGGTATTACAAATACCTTGAAGAAGGAAAAAACCTGGACGCAATACTCAAAACCGAGTTCGAAACCCTCAAAGATGGCGACGCGGCGATGGTGAAAAAAATAGCGTACCGATGCGGGGTTGAGGCGAGGTTCCCGTTCTATTCGAAACAGCTTGCGGAGCTTGTTTTCAACATCCCGCTGGAGGAGCGCATGGCTGACAAGGAATTGAAGAAAGGGGTTTTGAGGGAAATGGGCAAGCTTCTCGGCGTGCCGAAGACCGCACTGGAGAGGAGGAAGAAGGCGGCGCAGTACGGAAGCGGGGTGCACAAGGTAATAATGAGGAATGCGGATAGATTGAACATGGCATTCCCTGAAAAGAGATAATGCCTACTTCTTCATCAGTGCCTCTTCCTCGCGGATGAGGTTGGGAAAATCCTCTTCCCACTTCTTCTGCGCCACGCCGAAATCCACTTCCCCGTTCTCGTTCTCCAAGGATTTCAGCATCCGGTTCGCGTAGTTGTTCGCCTTGAACACGAAGTCTATTTCCATGAGCCTCTTGTTGCCGGTCTTCTCCGCAGCGTCGGCCACGTCGTTGAACACCTTGCCCTTAAAGAAGGACTGGAGGATGTACTGCTCAGGGTCCACGCCCGTGCTTTCCGCCCTGCGCTTGAGCGCAGGAGGTATGAACTCTATCTTGAGCTCCTTCTCCAGCTTTCCGAGATTTATCTTGGTGAGGTTCCACGAGTAGGCCTCCTCGTTGTGGAGGAATTTCGGCTTGAGCGTGCACGCGTCTATGTTCTTCCCCTTTTCCAGCGAGAACACCTCTATGAAATTCTTCTCCTGCTGGTCGGTCTCGTAGGAGTTGCCGAGCACGCGGTACACGCGCCCCTTCCTCCCGAACTTTATCTTCGTGAGGAAGCTGTACCTGTCAGTTGCGAGCATGCTCACAGCAGGGATGCCGAACACGAGCTCGAGGCGGTCCTGGATGTCCTTAAGGGATTCGGCATGCAGGTTGTAGAGCAGGAACACGCCGGGCTGGGTGTTGAGCAGGTTGATTATGCCCTGCACCGCCACGCGGCTGCGCACCTCGTTGATTATTATGGCTGCTTCGCCCATCCTGAGGAGCGCGTTCGCCATGCTGACCAGGTCCAGCTCGCGCGTCTGCAGCTGCATCTCTGTGTCCGAACTCTGGACGCGCGCAGCGCCTATGTGGAAGCCGCGCTTGCGGAACACGCGCACCGGGATCTCCTCTATGTCCTGGATCGGGATTATCCTCTTCTTGGTGCCTATGGAGATTATCTTCGCTGCGGTGAACGCAGTCTTTCCGCTCGCCTTGAGACCTAGCACTGCTTCGCTTGCGCCCAGAGTGACCAGCACATCGTCGTAGCCTGCGAAGAACGGGTTCAGCGTTTTGAGCGCGAAATACTGCGGATAGGTGAACGGCAATTCCTTCATTATCCTGAGCGCGCCCTGCAATTCCTCGAACGTCGCGGGTGGGCGCTGGAGGTGGGCGCGCATGCTCAGCCGCTTCACCACCACGTCCGCTATGGGGCTTGACTCGTCGAATTTCCTCCCCTCTTTTTCTCCGTATATTATGTGCCTGAAAGAATTCTCCAGGAGCTCGCGGTTGTATCTGTAAAGCGTGTGGCACACCCCGAATTTCCTGTGTTCTATGTAAATGGGGGAGTTCTCGCTGTCTATATAGATGTCGGTTATGTTGTCCTTGTCCAGCGCGAGGTTTTCGAGCGGAGCGCCGAGCCCTGCGACCCAGGCTGCGGCTTCGCGGCCCATCGCGATCGCCTGCTTAGGAGTTATCGGGATTCCGCTCAACACCGCGCGGTCGAGGAATTGCTGGCGGTATTCCTTGCTCTTGAGCTCCGCGAGTATGCTCCAGTCCGCGCCCTCGAAATTCTCCTTGCTCTGCTCGATTATGGTGCGCTTAAGGAGCTTCTGGAGCTCTGGGGTTAGTTCGGAAATGTAGGGGTTCTTCTGGACGTAGAGGTATGTGTCCGTGCCCGGAATCTCGTAAATCTGCACCGAGATGCCGTATCTGAGGTCGTAGTTCGCATCCGGGCCTTCCAGAGGCACCGCACCTGGAGGTATGTCCAGCACGATGGAATTGACGAAGTAGAGGCTCTTGAGCCCCGCGAGCGAGAGGAACGCCATCCTCAGGTCGCCCATCTTCCGCGTGAGGCCGAGGAATTTGGTGTCCGAGTAGCGTTTGAGTATCCCGTTCACCCAGGCGCGGAAGGTGTAGTAACCTTGCATGAACGCCTGCTTCTCAGGCATTGGTTCAGTGTATTCGGCGAGCGTCTTTTCAGCCGCGATCGGGTTGGTGAACATGTATTCGTAGAACAGCCGGAGCAGCTTTTTCCTGGATTCGTAATGGTCGTCCTGCTTGATGCCGTAGATGTCCTCGCGGAGCATTATGGATTCTACCTGCTTGATGATGTTCGCGTATTCGGTGAGGTACGCGGTCTTCTCCTCGTCAAGCTCTATCACGAGCTCCTCCTCGTACCTTATGCGGCTTATTGTGCCCTCTATGGTGGCGAGGTCCTTGAGGTGGAAGTTGAGGAATTCTGGGGAGCCGAATTCGAAGGGGCATTTAGCCAGATCCACTATCGCGAGCGTGCCTTCCATGTAGGCGTTGCACATGGTTGAGGTTTAGGAAAGAGAATTTTAAAACCATGGTGCGATATCGCACCATGCTCTTTGACGTGTTTTCCTCTTTTTCCGGAAGCGGGCGCAGGAACGCGGAAGTCGAGGCGTCGATGCCTCTTTTCCTCAGGTCCCTTGCGATGCTGCTGGACATGAGGATCCCGTTCGCGGACGCGCTCAGGGAGGCATCGAAGAACGGCGCGGCAGGGAATGAATTTGCTGCTGCGGTGGAGGAGATAAGGTTGGGAGCAGGAGTGTCTGCAGCGCTCGCCAAGGTCGCGGAAAGGAGCGGCAGCGGGGCGGTCAAGAAGGCTGCTGCGCAGATAATATCTGCGTACGAGCACGGCGCAGGGGGCGAGGCGATAAGGAGGATCGCTGAGGACATGTTCTCGCTCCAGAAATACCGAATGCGGGATTTCATCTCAAAAAGCTCGCTGTTCGGCCTGCTTTTCGTGGTATTCGCCGCGGTGGTCCCGACTCTTTTCGTGGTTATCGCCACTGTGGGGAAGGCCGGAATAGGGATTGAAGTGGAGGAGGGGATGTTCACGGCTGCGTTCGTGATCGGGTTTCCGGCAGTCGATGCGCTTATCCTCGCCGTTTCCTCCTCGCAGATGCCTCCTGCGATGCACAGCAGAAGGAAAAACAGGGGGCTGGTGGTGGCTTTCGCGCTCTGCGCTGCGCTGCTTGCAGGAGTGATGCTGCTTGGGCTGGACTTGGAGTTGAAGGCAGGCGCCGCGATCGCGGTTTCCGCAGGGGCGTGGGTGATGTTCGGAAAGGAATATGCCGAGGCGAAGAGAATTGAAAAGCTGGAGGCGGCGCTCCCGGACGCGCTGCTCTCCGCATCCGGCCTGCCCAAAAGCCATGGCGTGGAGAGGGTGTTCGAGCGGCTCGCGGAAGAAAAAAATGATTTCGCGCCTGAGGCGCAGAAGACGCTGCGGCAGCTGCGTGCGAACGTGAGCCCGGAGAATGCGCTCGAGGATCTGTGGAAAAGGAACGGATCGTTCATGCTCAGGAGGATGGGGGAGCTCATGGCGGCTGCGCACACTGCCGGCGCGAACGTCTCAGAGAAGATGCACGAGTTCGCGGAAGACCTGCTGGCTGTGGCCGAGCTGAGGAGGGAGCGGGAGAACGCGCTTTCCATGCAGAAGTACACGCTGCTGCTGGGCGCGATCGTGGTGCCTGTGATACTGGGGGCTTCGCTCTCGCTGGTCTCGCAGGTTTCGTCATTCCTGGAGAACGGGGCTTCCGGAGTGCTGGAAACCGCGCCAAGGGCGGTTGCGGCGTACGTAGTGCTTTACTCTGCAATTTCCGCGCTGTACATTTCCGAGATGGAAGGCAGGAATTCGAGGCTCGCGGCTTATTTCGCCGCGATGGCGCTCTGCGGGCTCGCTGGATTTTATATTCTTTCGCACCGATTCTGAGCGTATGGACATGCTGACATCCAGCATAGCGCAGATGAACGTCCCTGAGATAACACTGGTGGCGGCGCTGCTGGACAACGAGCTCACGATGGTGGCGGCGACGTTCGTGCTCGTGCTCCTGACCGAACGAAGGAAGAAAAAAATAATGAAGATAGGGTTCGCTGCCGTGCTCGCGTTCGTGCTAAGCATGGGAGTGAAGTACGCGCTGCACGTCGAACGGCCTTGCGTAGCGGTTCCCAGCAAGGTCGCATGCCCGGATTCCTATTCGTTTCCCAGCGGGCACACGATCGTGGCATTCACCGTGATGCTCGCATTCCTGAACAAGCCCACGTTCGTAGTGTATTTCCTTTACGCGATATTCATCGCGTTCACCCGCATATATTTAGGGGTGCATTCGTTTGAGGACGTTGCCGGAAGCGTGGCGCTGGCGCCGTTCGTGTATTACGTCGCTGACCTGGCATGGAAAAAGATCGAGGGAAGAAGGTATGCTTTTAGGAACGAGCATGGGCAATGAAACCAAGAGGAAAGTGCTCCATATAATCAGCGGAGCTGTTTTCCTCGCGTTCCTGCTCGCGTTCGGGAGGACGCGGCTGATAGGGCTTCTCGTGGCGGTGCTTCTCGGCGGAATCCTTACGATAAACCTGCTCATGATGGGCTGGAAATTCCCGATTACAGACTGGTTCATAAGGAATTTCGAGAGGCCGAGGATACGGTTTCCCGGATATGCGACTGCGTGGTACGTGGCAGGGCTGCTCATAGCCACGACGCTGCTGCACTCCGAAGGCGAGATAGCTGCGGTGATATGCGCGCTCGCGTTCGGGGACGGCGTTTCCGCCATCGCAGGGGAGAGGGGAAAGCGGAGATTGCCGTACAACAAGGAGAAGACCGTGGAGGGTATGGGGACGTTCGCGCTCGGCACGCTGCTCGCTTTCCCTTTCGTGGGGTGGATCGCGGTGCCGTTCGCGCTGCTTGCTGCGGTGTTCGAGAGCCTTCCGCTGGGCATAGACGACAACTTCTCCGTGCCGCTTTTCGGAGTGGTTTTTTTCTACCTGCTTTAGGCGGAACCTGAAACACAAGGCAGGAAACCACTTTTTAAACCGTTTTCAGCATATAATTCCTATAACATGCCAAGGTAGCTCAGTTGGCTAGAGCGCTAGACTCATATAAACTGTTATGTGAGTTATGAGCCCTTCGGGGCGATGATATGAAAAATGCGTTCTGCACAGGTTTCTTTTGAGAAATCTAGAGGTCGGGAATTCGAATTTCCCCCTTGGCAATAATTTTTCTAATCCTTCCCTCCTCGTGCCGTCGTTGCACGGTTTCCAGTTGCGCGTTTTGTCAAATGCGCCTTATCTCAATGCCATACTGGTTCGCAAGCTTCTCTATTTTCTCCCTCTGCTCCTTGTTCACGCCCTTCTTGTCCAGGAGTATCGCGGCCGGAGGCTCGACGTTCTTCTCCAGCGCCTGCCTGAACGTGTCTTCCGCGATTGAATCTGCACGATACTTGGGGAGCATGTGCCCGAACGCCATGCCTTTCTCTATCGCGTATCTGGTGAAGACAGGGGCGTAGTGCCCGCCCCCAACGCCGAAGAAGGTTTCCTGTCCCGAGTTTCGCGTTCCGCCTTCGGTTATCGCCTCGAATACTGATTCCGCAATCACTTTCGCTGCAAGGGGATTTTTCCACTCGGGTTCGGAGCTTCCTATTTCCACGAATATTATCGGTTTTGATATTGTTGGGCCGTGATGATCGACTTCGAAATTCACGTTGAAGCCGAGGTTGTATTTCAGGTTCTTCCAGTGCATTTTCTGAAGGAGGGTTTTCTGCATGCTCGCATAGGAAATATTGAGCGTCCTGGGGCTTCCGCCGTGCTCGGCCTTGTCCCAGTTGCCAGGTATGTGGACAGTCAGGCTCTGCAATTTCATCTCGCTCCTGTGCGGCGAGAGAACAATAAAATAATCGCCTTCGCAATCAGTCGGAACATTCAGGGAGCGGTCGAATTTCGTGTCGATGAGCCTTGCCTTTCCGCATTTCCATTCGCCTTCCCCCGAGGGCTCGAAGCCCAAGCCCATGAGCTCGCGCGATATGTTGTCGGACGCATGGTTTTCCGCAACGGAGGTCATGGAGGAGAAAAGTATTGACGGAATCATAAGAATTTTAACGGAGGCAGATTAATAACCCGCTATGGTGAGGGAGGAATTTTCCAGGAACATCGGCCCGCTCACGGAAAAGGAGCAGGAGAAGCTGGAGGGCGCTAAGGTCGGAATCATCGGCGTAGGGGGGGTGGGGAGCCCTGCCTTCGAGATGCTGGTGCGCGCCGGAATACGCAAATTCGTGGTGTTTGACTGGGATAGGTTCGAGAAGAGCAATTTCAACAGGCAGATATACGCGACCGTGAAGAGCGAGGGGAAGCCGAAGACTATAGAGGCGAAGAAGAAGGCAGGGGAAATCAATCCGGAGGTGGAGGTCGCGGCTTTCACTGAGATGCTGAACAGCTCCAGCGCCGGGAAACTGGCTGGATGCGACATAGTTATTGACGGGACGGACAACCTTCCTACGAGGAAGATCGTGGCGGCTTTCTGCAGGAAAAACAAAATTCCATACGTGTTTGCTTCCGCGGGCGGCTCGCGCGGAATGGTCGGGATCTTCACAAAAGCGGATTTCGAAAAGACGTTCAGGCACGCGAAAGACGCCGGCTGCGCGAAGAAGGGCATTATCGGGGTCGCTGCTGTGCTCTCGGGCACGCTCGCTGCAGCGCAGGCGATATGCGCACTTTTGGGGAAGAAAACGGTCGAGGCGCCGGAATTCCTGTTTTTCGACGTGTTCTCAGAAAGAGCATTCTGGAAGGCGAAGATATAGCTGGATTCGGAACTTGGGGCGGGAACCTCAACTGCATCCTATATAAACCTCCGAAGAGCAAATAATATTGCTGAGGCGGAGTGGCTACGCTCGCAAGAGTGAGGAAGTTCCGTCCATCTAGGCGCAAGGGCCTTTAAGGGGCCCGGCAGCGATACAGAAAACCACTTTCCAAGGCGCGAAGGCGATGATACGAGCCGCTGCGGAAGGATGAAATGCAACGCTGCTGCTGTTTGAAGATGCAAGATTGAATCGCTCAGTCAAATGCCACGTAAAACCTAAGGCGGACTAACCGCCTCAGCACCCTTACTGTCTTCAGTTCCCGGTTTCGGGTTCCGCACGTGAAAACATGAAATTAGACCTCCATCTGCATACGAATTATTCTCCGGATTCCCTAAACACGGTCAGGGACATTGCCGCGAAATCCTCGAAGCTGGGCATAGTCCCTGCGCTCACGGACCACGGGAACACGAACGCGCACGCTGCAGCGGAGGAGGCCGGGCTGGAATTCATTCCGGGAGAAGAAATGAAGACGAAAGCCGGAGACCTAATAGGGCTGTTTCTCACGGAGCAGATAGAGGATCGGCGCGATTTTCTGGAAACCCTGGACAGGATACGGGAGCAGGGCGCGATTGCGTACGTACCGCACATGTACGACACAACGAGGCAAGGCGTTTCCAGCGAGGAGCTGGCTAAGAAGGCAGATATCATAGAAGTGCTGAATGGGCACTGCACCAGAGCGTGCAACGACAAGGCGCTCGCATTCGCGGAGAGGAACGGGAAATTGAGGGGCGCTGGAAGCGATGCGCACCTCATTTTCGAGTTCGGGAGGTGCTGGATCGAAGTCGAGGATTTCGACATTGAAAATCCGAAGGAATTCCTGAAGGCGGTGAAGAAAGGCAAGATCTGCGGAGAGGCTAAGCCGACCATCAAGGGCGTGCACGCGGTTGTGAAAGCGGCCAAGAAAGTTTTCAGGATTTAGCCGTATTTGCTCCCTTTTTAAACAAGGTCCGCCGGACAGGCACTGCAGGCATCATGGAAATAGCGCTCAATGGAAAAGGGAACGAACGTCTCAGGCAGGCGATTGCATCATCCACCGGCGGCACGGAACACGCCAAATTCGTGCTGGCGAACCGCTGGGCAGTGTCGAACCTGCTGCTTTCGCACGATGCTAACGGCATGGTCACGTTCACGTACAATTTGAAAGATGCGGAACTTTTGGAAGCGAACCGGATTATATTGGGGCATAATGCGCTGGACTAGAACCACTCGTCCATCTTCTTCTGCGCGCCTTTCTCCTTGAGCGATTTCTCCATCCCGTTGAGGGCGCGGTCCACCCTTTCTTCGGAAAAATCGTGCTCCTCCACGAGTATCTTGCGCACTTCCTCGAAACTGAGGGAGCCCTGCTTCACTTTCCCCACGTCCTTTGCAGGCGGGTTGAGGAAGAAGTCCAGGATCGCCTCCACGTCTTCTTCGAATTCGTAATTGTATTTCGTTTTCACGTGCGATTTCACAGCTGCGAGAGTCGGGTGCTCCTTCACAATCTTGAGCGCGGTCTTCGCTCCCACTCCCTTTACCCCGGAATTGAAATCAGTGCCGCTCAGTATTCCGACCAGGACGAGCTGCTCCCTGTTGACTGAAAGCGAGGAGAGTACTTCGTCGAAAAGGATTTCCTCAGGCTCCACGAGCACGTAGCGGTCCTGCCTCGGCACCTTCCTCCTCCCGGTTATGGAGAGATTGCGGATAAGGCGCGGCGAGCCGAAGAGTATGGAATCGTAGTCCTGGGATGCTGATGCGTATGCAGCGCCGGTTTTCACCATATGCGCTGCCTGGGCTTCCCCTTCGCTAGGCGCTTCCACGCACGGGATGCCCATCGCGGAGAGCAGCTGCTTGGATTCCTCCACCATTTCTTTCGTGAGGCGGCTCGTTGCCTGCGCGAATTTCCTCGCGTCCTCGATCCTTTCGTAATCAAGGGCTTCGCGCCATTTCGCCTCTGCTTCCTTCTTCGCCTCTTTTCGCCTTTCGATTTCCTTCTTCTTGAATTCGGGCTGCTCGCCATCGAAGACGTAGATGGGCTTTATGCCGTTCTCTATGAGGTTGGCGTTGCGGTAGAACAGGCCGGAGAGATGCCCGGTAGGGCGGCCTTTGAAATCCATCAGGGGCGTGCCGTCCTCCTGCCTTATGGAGGCCAGGAACTGGTAGAGGATGTTGAACGCATCCAAGGCCACGTACTTGCCGCTGAGGGCTTCCAAGGTTGTCGGGTGCTTCGGAACCAAATCGCCTATGTCCACGCCCATGTGTGTCTCCAGTTTCCTGTTTTCGGTTTCGGATTTTGCAGCTCACTTTTTCTTCTTATCCTCCTTCCTCTCTATCTGCGCAACGTCCAGGAGCGTTAGTTCCTTCTTCCCGTAGCCGATCTTGGTCTCGGTCTGCGTGGATGCGGAGGTTTCCACGAGCCTGATCTTGAATAGCTTCTCCAATTTGCGCGCCAGGTCAAGGGAAGGAAGAGTTTTTTCCTTCTCCACGTGGTCGAGGTAGTTCGCCTTCTCCGCTATTTTCAGCCCGAGCTGCTCTATCGTGAGCCCCGCCTTCTCCCTTGCGGCCTTTATCAGTTTCCCGTAGCCGTCAACTATGTCTTCCTCGCTCTTCACGCGCCTGGAAACAAGGGGATTCTCGTCTTCGGATTCGGAACTGAAGTAATAGAGTATCTTCCCGCCGTGGGCGCAGCCCGCGCATGCGCTCATCTTCGCACCTTCCAGGTAGGCGAGGCACACCGCCTCCTTCTTTCCGCAAATTTCACATTCCATGATTACCAACTCGTTCGTCCATTATGGCCACTTCAAGTGCAAGCAGTACAAACATAACGGCTACTTATATAAAGTTCCTTATTCTTTTATCACTTATGCTAAGCATTTCACTGATAGCCCTGCTGGGAATCGCGCTGCTCGTGATGGTGATAAACCTGCCAGTGCACGTGATGTTGAAGTTCTTTTTCGGAGTGGTGCTCATGTTCGGCGTGAGCAAACTCCTGGCAGGGAAGCTGAAGATGAAGGACGACTGGGGCATGCTCATGGTGAGGAGCCAGGCAGGCCTCAGGGTGATAGAGAAGCTTGCGAAGAGCGAGGCTGTGTGGAAGGCGTTCGCGGACATCGGGACAGTGGTCGCGTACGGGCTCGCGTCATTTTTCATAATCAGGAGACCGCTCAAGGAGCGTGCAGTGATCATGTTCGTGGGGTTCTGCGCGCTCACGCTTATATCCTTGATAGTGGCGCCTGTGGTTTTCCCGTTCCTGCTCTCAAACCTCGGCGCTGAAGGGCTGGCTGCGAAGAGCGCAGAAGGAAGCGGTTCTGCGCTGCTCGCTGGAGGGCTCATATACACAGGCGGATTCGCGCTCGGAACTTTCGCAAGCCTGCTGACCTATACCGGAGTGATAGCCTCTGCCGCAATCGGGACGCTCTTCTTCGGGACAAGCGAGCTTGCGAAGACCGCTCCTGGAGCCACGCTCATACTCCCCGGGATAAACATACATTTTGCCGAAGGTGTGATCGCACTCGCCCTCATCCTTGTTGTGCATGAAGGCGCGCACGCTGTGCTCGCGCGCATAGCGAAGACAAAGATCCTTTCTTCAGGAGTAGTGTTTTTCGGCATAATCCCTGTGGGGGCGTTCGTGGAGCCGGACGAGGAGCAGCTGAAGAAGCTGGACAAGGAAAAGCAGACCCGGGTGCTCGTTGCAGGAAGCGCCGCGAACTTTTTCGCGTCTCTCACTATATTCCTGGTGTTCCTCGCGTTCCTTTACGGAACCATGTCTTTCAAGGAGGACGGGCTGCTCATCGTGGGAGGTAACCAAAGCGGAAGCGTGATATACAGGATAAACGGGCAGGACGCGAGCGAATTCCTCGCGACAGCTAACAACACGACCAAGTACAACAGCACGCTCACGTTCGAGACGAGCGCGGGCACATATGAAACGACGATAGGGAAAGGGCAGCTGCACTATTACGACCTAGGCACGAGCTTCTTCATTGCAAGGTACGGCAACCCGGCACTGGACTTCGTTTACAACCTGCTGGGGCTAGCGTTCTCGCTCAATTTCGTGATAGGCGCGGTGAACCTGCTTCCGCTGCCGCTCTTCGACGGATACAGGCTGCTTGAGATAAACGTAGACAAGAAGATAGTTGTTACTGCGGTGTCCTGGGTTGCGGCGCTCGCGTTCATCCTGAATTTCCTTCCGTGGGCATTCTGAGTTTTCAGTTTCGGGTTCCGGGTTTTGAGGTTTAGTCAGGAAAAAGTGAAAAAGTCGTAGGCGAGCTTGAGCCCGAAAATGGCGAGGAGGGCTGCGAACGCCTTCTTAACCATGGCGTCATCCACCTTCCCTTCGGCCATCATCCGCGAGCCGAAGAACGCACCTGTTGCGGCTGCTGCGCCAGTCATGAGCAGGAGGCCGTAATCAAGCTGGCCTATCGCCGCATGGCCGATGAGGCTGAAAATAGATGCGAAGAACACCACGAATGTGGATAAGACGGCGGCCCTTTTGGGCTGGGAGCCGGTTTCTATCAGGAATGGAACGAGGAAGACGCCACCCCCTATTCCCAGGGTGCCGCTCACTACCCCTGTGACGCTGCCTGCTGCGCCGCGGGATATGGATGCGCCGAGCACTGATGCGCCGACCTCTTCCACGAAGCCCGCTTCCCCCTCCCGGAACGCGCCGTCTTTCTTCGCGGGCTTTATTTTCGTGAAAAGCATGCGGAGCGCGGCTGCGATGAGCACGAATGAGAAGATGCCGATTATCCATTTTTCAGGAAGCGCGGAGGAAAGCCATACCCCTATCGGCGAGCCTATCAGGACTCCTGCGAGTATCCAGAATGCCGCCTTTGGATCGAACATGGCGCGGTAGTTGAATGACGAAATTCCTGTAGAGACGACGTTGAGGAAAAGGCCTGCGGAAATGGCGGCTTCCAGCGGGATGCCGAGCCAGAAGAATATCGGGACGTAAACCGATGCCCCGCCCAGGCCCAGAAGCGCGAAGATTCCTGAAAGTAGCAGCACAACCACGAACGCGATCAAAACCGGATCCATGAATTAGTTTGAAAAAGAAGTTTATTTATGATGAGGGGTTCATGGAAAGAGTGATAAACTTTGCAGTTTTTATTATATGCGCCTGCGGGGGCTTCCATGACAAGGACATTTGAATACCAGGGCGTTTCGATAACCTGGTTCGGGCATTCGAGTTTTCTCATTGAACACGGCACGGAAGCGATTTACATAGACAATTACGCGCTTCCGGACCAGGTGGAAAGGAAGGCGACCATAATCATACATACGCACGGGCATTACGACCACTGCGCGGATCCCGCGAAGATTGCGGATAACAAAACGGTGTTTGCGGGTATGTGCAGGCATGCGCACGACACCATAGGGGACAAATTGAAGATAGGGAGCGTTCAGCTGGAGTTCGTGGAAGCTTACAACATATCCAAGCCGTTCCACCACAGGAACGCGGGCTGCGGAGTGATAGTCACCGTCGGAGGGGTGCGCATATACCACGCCAGCGACACTGATTTCATACCTGAAATGGCAGGGTACAGGTGCGACGTCGCGCTGCTTCCTATTGGCGGCACGTTCACCATGAACGAAAAGGAGGCAGCTGACGCTGTGAAGGCGATAAACCCGAAAGTCGTCATACCTATGCACTATGATTACATACCGCAGACCAAAGCCGATCCGGTTTATTTCAAGAAGCTCGTAGAGGGCAATTTCAACAACGCGAAGGTCGTCATTTTGCACTAGTTTTAGAGGGGTCAAAAAGCGCGAAAGGAACGCTAGCGAGGCAGATAGTGGATTTGCCGATTTTGTGCGTGCACGCTTTAGAGTCACGCGCACTCGGTTTGGGTATGTAAAAAGGGGGTTCCTGGAAGGGGCAAGAAAGTTCGTACAGTATATGCCCCTTCTAAAAGGACTTGGACCTGTAGAGGTTTATCATCACGAGATAGGAGATAGGGTAGAGCGTGATCAGAGGTATCAGCGGAATCACGGACAGGAGTATCGAAATCGTGTAGAGCGCATATGCGCCGAGCACCCTCAACGGGTTCTTCGCCACGAACATCATGCCCCCGGTGACTGCCGGAATGGCGCCGAGGCCTTTCACCGCCGCAGCGATGTCCGCGAACGAGAACAGGAATTTCACGGTGAACGTGACGAGGAACATAAGCGCGATTACTGCTATGCCTGCTTGGGAGAACGGATCGAGCTTCAGGAACACGAATGCGAGAATCATGGGCAGGTTGAACAGGAGGATGAAAAAGTTCTTTATCGCGAATATCGCGAAGAAGCGGGGACCGTGCTTGACCGCGAACCTGAGGAAATCGTGCATGTGCACAGGCCCGATCTCGGCGTCCATGAGCGACTTTATCATCGCGCCCTTGTAGGCAGCCCACAGGTAGGCGAACAGGAAGAGCGAGCCGAGGGCGACAGCCGCAGTTGCAGGGACGCCATATGCGCCCATAAGCCCGAATGTCGTGAGGGTGAGAATCGCGAGGAATATTATCGAAAGGCTTGCGAAAAGGCTTATCGCTGCCGCGAAAATCCGTATGAGGATCGCGTATATGAACGGCGTGGGCTTTGCTGCGTATTTCTTCGCTGCGCTTGCTGCGATGTCGAAAAACATTGGATCACTGGCGCCCTAATATCTGCGAAAACCCTTAAAAAGCCTGCTAGGGACAATCGTTTAAAATTCTAACATAGTATTCTTTCCAAGGTGGTTTCTGTGAAGATTGTTGTTGCTGACGCTCCGAGCCTGAAGTTTTCCGTTGACGCTATCGCAAGCCTCGTGGAGGAAGGCGTTTTCGAGATAGGGAAGGACGGGATCCGCCTCAAGGCCATGGACCCGTCGCAGATTTCCATGATTTCGTTCACCATGCCCAAAGAGAGCTTCCTCGAATATCACGTGGAGGAAGAGAAAAAGATAGGGCTGGACATAGAGCAGCTCTCCAGCGTGCTCGCGCGCGGCAGCAAGGGCGAGAAGGCCGAGCTGGGCGCCGAGGAAGGGAGGTTCATTGTGAGGTTCGTAGGAGAGAAGAAGAGGAGGACGTTCAAGATACCGATCCTGGATATAGGCGAAGGGATGCAGAAGGAGCCGAAGATAGAGTTCAAGAATTTCGTGAAGATAAATGCCGACGCGTTCAAGGAGGTGCTCAAGGACGCCAAACTCGTGAGCTCGCACATACGGCTCTCCCTGGGCGCGAACGAATTCGTGGCGGAAGTGAAGGGCGACAGCGGCGACGTGCGCGCGGAGTTCGAGAAAGACGGCGCCGAAATAGCGGAAATGAAGACCGCTGGCGAGGCGAAGGCGACTTTCCCGCTCCAGTACCTGGAGGACATAACGAGGGCGAGCCCGGGGAACGAAGTGATAACGCTTTTCATAGAGACGGACAGGCCGCTCAAGATAGAATACAAAATACTCGGCGCGGAAGTGCGCTATTACCTCGCACCCAGGATAGAGAGCGAATGAGCGCAAGGCTGCGGGATGAACGCATTCGAACGCATCGCGCACTGGCTTCTCGCTGGCTCGAAGGAGGGCAGGAACAGGGCCCGCATACTTGTCACGCTCAACCGCAGCCCCATGAACTCGAACAGGAAGGCGATGATGCCGCTCATAAAGAAGGTGATCGGGGATGAAAGCTAAAGGCAAAGTCGGAGAAAACGGCAGCGGCATGAAAGCGCTGCTCGGAAGCATAGGCGTATTGGCAGCCGGGCTGGCGGTGATTTTCGCAGCGACAATGCTCATCCCCCAGGGCCTGCTCGCGCAGTACGAAGTGCGGTTGGCGATAGATTTCCTCTCGCTGGTGGACATCGCGCTCGTGCTCTTCCTCCTCTATACATACATAAAATCGTACATAGAGGTGAAATCCAAGTTCACTTTCGGGCTGCTGCTTTTCGTGACCGCGATAATGCTATTCGTCATGACGACGAGCAGGATTGTGCTCGGGCTCCTGGACCCGGCGCAGTTCGGGTTCGGCATGACTGTATGCACAGACGCAGGAACCCCGCCCGTTGCTGGCGTGCAGGCTTTGGACATAGTGCCGCTCTTGTTCTCCGCCATCGCGCTCTCCATCCTCGCCTACCTGAGCAACGAGTAGGCATGTTGCTGCTGATTCGCGCCGGACTGGGGCGCGAATGGGGGCAGATTTGGGAATGAATGCGGCAAATCCTTTAAAAAGCGGACCGGCACGCTAGACTCACTTCAAAAAAAGAGGTGAGAAAATGAACGAGACAGTATTTGCTGTGCTCGCGCTCGTTTTCGGAGGGGTTGCGTACGCTCACCCCGGCCACGGAGGGCACATGTGGATGGGCCACATGCCGCCCCGCCCTTTGGAGTGGAGGGAAAACATG
>JBBITJ010000009.1:27529-31849 GCA_037440825.1 Microcaldota archaeon
TGCTCCACGCGCTTCTGAACGAGGGCGCGCGTGCCTACGTCGCGCCTGTGCCAAAGCGGGCCGGAGACGTGCCTGGTCGCATCCTCGGCCTTCTCTTCGGCCGAGTCGAGCGAATCGTTCACCCCCACTACTGCGACTGCGCGGGAGTTGGTCGTGTATACCTTGCCCTCCTTTTCATAGACGGAGGCGTAGTAGTATTTCGCGCCTGCGTCCCAGATGCTCTGCTCTTTTATCGAGATTTCCGAATCAGAGACCGGCTTGTCCGGGTAGCCCGTGGGAACGAGATATTTCACCACCGTGGACTTTTCCGAGAAGGAGACGGCGCCGAGCTTCTCGTCGGCTATCTGCTGGAGCACCTCGACGAACTGTGTTTTAAGCACGGAAAGCACGTTCATCGCCTCAGGGTCCCCGAACCTCGCGTTGAACTCTATGAGCTTCACCCCATCTTTTGTGCACATGAGCTGGGTGTACAAAACGCCCTTGAACTGCGCGTCCTCCTTCCTCATCGCGTCCACCACTTCCTGAGAGATGCGCCTGCCTTCCTCTATGTCCGAGGCGCGCATGAACGGAAGCAGGTTGCCCGTGCTGTACGAACCCATGCCGCCTGTGTTGGGGCCCTGGTCGTACTCGTATGCGCGCTTGTGGTCCTGCACCGGAGGCATGAGCGAGATGTGCTTGCCGTCGGAAAAGAGCTGGAGGGAGAACTCCTCGCCATCTATTTTTTCTTCTATGAGCGCCTGCTTGTCCTTCTTCAGCAGCTCGCGTATGTAATCCAGCGCGCCTTTCCTGTCCGTGAAGTGGTCTCCTGACACCTTCACCCCTTTCCCGCCGGTGAGGCCGATGGGCTTTATGGCGACCTGGTCGTTGTGGTCCTTCATGAACGCGAGCGCGTCCTTTTCAGATGAGAAGATTTCGAAATCAGGGGAGCCTTTTATGCGGCGCTCCTTCATGAGGTTGCGCGCGTAGGACTTGTCCCATTCTATTCTTGCCGCGGCCTTCACGGGCGAAGCGATCATGATGCCTGCTTTTTCCAGCGCGTCGCTCACGCCTGCTGCGAGGACCGCGTCCGGGCTCACGAACGCTAGGTCGATGTTCTCGTTCATCGCCCACAGCCCCACGGCTTCGGGATTCGTGATGTCCGTGACGTAGAATTTCTGCGCGAGCTTCGCTATGCCGGGGTTCTTTTTACCCATGACCGCGTAGAGCTCTGCGCTGCGGGCGATCTGCTCCGCAATCACGTGCTCCCTCGCGCCGTTCCCTACAAGCAAGACTTTCATGTGCCCACCGTTCACTTTTGCTTTCCTGCGCCGAGCCCCAATATCCCGGCCAGCGTTTCTATGATGCCTCTGCTCTTCGCGGGGATGTCGAAATGGAGAGTTTCGGGATAGTTTTTCAGAATGACGAACCTGTACGTGCCTCCGCCCATAGCTGGATATAGCGAATGCAAATTAAAATGTTGCTGGAAGCAGGCGGTTTCGGGTTCCGAGGCTCGGAACGGAAGGCTGGAGACCACGCGCTTGTCAGCCCTTCTTACGTATGTATCCGCTCTTGAGGAGTTGCTCCAGCCCCTCCTCCACTCTTGAGGTGGGCACGGAGTAGGATTTGGAGAACTCCGAGACGCTGATCTCCCCTGCGTGCGTCTTCAGCCATTTGAATATCTCCTGCCTCAGCACCTGGTCGCTCATACCCTCGAGCTGCCTTATGCGGCCATGGTATTCGTCCCTCTTCTTCTCGCATTCCAGAAGGATACGGGCGTTCTGCTCGCTCGAGACCACGAGGTCCTTGTACTTCTTCTCGAGGGACGAATATCTGTCCTGGAGCTCGGCGAGCTGCTCTGCGCTCGAGTAGGATGCGGCGTCTGACAGCGAGAGCACTTCCCTCAGCGCGGCTTCCAGCGGCGCGTGCAGCTGCGACGCTTCCACCGAGTACGAATCTTCGGCGAGCTTGAGCATGTTGAGCAGCGCGGAAAGGGCTTCGAGGCGGCGCACTGCGCGGTTCGCGCCTATGGAATACGTGAATGAAAGCTTTTCGGGCTGGAAAACGGCGCGGTAGAAGTGGTGGGGTTTCCCTTCGAGGTCCTCGGTCTCGGTCTTCTCCAGCACGAGCTTGTCCTTGCGCGCCTCCACGGAAGTGAACCCAAGGCCTGCGAACGCTTCCTTGAGTTTGGAGAACGGCTTGCAGGACTTGCCTTCGAGAGTTATCGTTTCAGTATCCATACCCATCACCTGGCTTTCGCAATGTCCACGGTTCCTGAACAGGAGGCCGGGAACTGGAAACCGCATCTTGCTTCAATCATCGCCTATTCCTCCAAAACTATGTCCGCTACGCCGCGCGAGGCCTTTTTCCGCCTGGCGAGCGAGAACATACCTATTATGCTCTTTTCAGGGACGCCGAGCTGACGCAGGAAGGATATGGTGGCGGGCTTGGAATAGCCGAACGTGTCCAGCAGCTCGATTATGCGCGTGCCTGAGAGCGTGCCGTCCGCCTTCTCGAACGCGCCGCGGACCATGCTGAGCTGCTCCTCGTTCAGCCCGAGCTCGTAAAGGGCGCGCAGGAGCTGCTCCCTCTCGATTTCAATCTCCATCTTACCACCTTTTATCCTGAATGCGAAGAGCGGCGCCTCGCCGTCTATCTTCTGGAGCAGGAACGTCTGGGACTTCGCCTGCTTCTCCGAGAAGATCATGTTCACCGCCGCGTCGCCCACTCCGAATTTGGATATCTCGGAATCTATGTAATCGGAATAGTTGAGCGAGTCCTGCACGTATTTCCTGAATTCCTTGAGCACCAGGCGGAGCACGAACATCGTCCCCACGTTGCTGAATATCGTCTTGTGCATGTCGTTCGGGTTCTGGCTCGCGACTATGAGCGCGAAGTTGTATTTCCTTCCCTCGCGGATTATGGTGATGACGTCGCTGCGTTCGTCCTGCGCGATCTTCCACGCCTCGTCCAGCACCACGAGGAGCTTTATACCCTTCTCCTCCTGGACTTCAGCGCGCCTCATCTTCTCCTTTATTAATTGCAGTATGGTGAGCCCTGCGAGCGAACGTAGTTCTTCGCTCGGGAGCGCGTGCAGGTCTATGCACACCAATCCGGAATTGAGGAGTTTTGAAAGGGCGAGCGTGCTCCTGCCTGAGAAGAAGTCGCTTCCCTGGAGCGTGAGGCGGCGCACGGTGCGGGCTGCGCGACCGCTCTTCCTTTTCTCCAGGATTTTCAGCAGGTCCTTGAGCTCGGGCTGCTTCCTTTTCTTGTACGCCTCTTCCAGCGCGGACTCTATCTCCTCGCGCTCGTTCGGGAAATTCTGGAGCCCTGAGAGTATGTCCAGCGACGACATGATCTGCTTCACGCGCTCGCCGGAGCTCATGCCTGCGAGGTCCAGAAGATTGAGGTGCTCGTGCTTGAGGTCGAGTATCTTGCCGCCTGCCTGATGGACCCATTTGCCGTATTCGCCTGCCCAATCAAGTATTATCGCGTTCGTCTTCCAGATGAGCGAGGTGCGGGTGATGAACGTTTTCACGAGGTAGGATTTTCCGCTTCCCGTGATTCCCACTATCGCGATGTGCGGGTTGATGAGCTTCTTGTAGTCCCAGAACACCGGGACCGAGAGCCATTTTGTTTTGCCTAGGTAGATGGAGTCGCCAGGATCGGAGAGCAGCTGCTCCTTCCTGGGCTCAGGCGGATGGACTAGGAGAAGGCGGCGCGCTATGTCCTTGGTCATCAGGGATGAGAGCTGCATCAGAACACTTCGTCCAATAGTTCTTCCCGCCCCTCTGGAATGAAATACTCCCATTCGAGGCAGCGGATCATTTCCAAATCTGAAAGATCGCGCACGTCCGCGGAAAGGGTGCTCGAAAGGATTGTTTTTATCTCCTGGGACTGCCGCTTCGCCCTTGCAACGGCTTCGTCGCGCGTGGCTCCGAAGGCAGTGGTGCTCGCGTACGTGATTATCTCCATGGGCCGCTCGCCGGAAGTGAGGCGCTCCAGGAGGCGCGACCACATCGCTATTTCACGGTCGAGGCGCACCGCGTCAGGGTTGTTGCCGGACATCTTGGATTTCCTGGCTTCGGCTTCGCCGCGCTTCACCTTTATTTCCTCGGCGTATTTGGACACGTCTATTGATGACAGAAGGAAGCTTATTTTCACAGTGTGCTTCAGGGAGCCCAACGCTTTTTCGAAAGATTCGAACAACGAGCGTTTTTCGCCTTCGCCCTTGTCCATCGTGCTCTCGTAGAGCACTATCTCCAGGAAGCGGGTGGCATAGTAGCCGTTCTGGGATTTCTTCAGCACCATGTCGCGAGACGGTGGAATTGTATAATTGCCCCT
>JBBITJ010000010.1:0-24058 GCA_037440825.1 Microcaldota archaeon
TGCGGCGGAAGGGCGAAGGAATGCCCCGGTCATTTCGGGCACATAGAGCTCGTGCGCCCGGTGGTGCACGTGGAGTTCGGCAAGCACATTTACGGCGTTTTGAAGTCGATATGCCCTGCATGCAAGAAGCTCATTGCCGACAAGCCGGTGGTTGCACTGGTGGAGAAGGATGACGAAGAGGAGCTCGCGGCCTCTGCGCCGAAAACCGTTGATCCCAAGGAGGGCGCCATCGGAGATGCTGAGCACGCGGCGCACAACGTGGAAGCCAAGCCTGCAGAAGCGAAACCCGAGAAGAAGCCCAAGGAGAAGAGGGGCGCCAGGAAGAAATGCCCGCACTGCGCGACCGAGCTTCCGGAAATCAAGTTCATAAAGCCCACTTCGTTCTACAAGGACAAGGAGGAGATGCTCGCAAGCGAGATAAGGGACATGCTCTCCGGAATAAGCGACGACTCGCTCAGGAAGCTCGGATTCGACCCGCAGTACGCGAGGCCCGAGTGGATGGTTCTGAGCGCGCTTCCGGTTCCTCCGGTGAACGTGAGGCCCAGCATAACGCTCGAGACCGGAGAGAGGAGCGAAGACGACCTAACGCACAAATTGGTGGACATAATCAGGATAAACCAGAAGCTCGAGGCGAACATAAACGCAGGGGCACCCCAGCTAATCATAGAGGACCTTTGGGAGCTCCTCCAGTACCACGTCACGACGTTCTTCGACAACGAGACCGCGAACATACCTCCGGCGAGGCACAGGAGCGGAAGGCCCCTGAAGACGCTCGCGCAGAGGCTGAAAGGAAAAGAGGGAAGGTTCAGGTACAATCTGAGCGGAAAGCGCGTCAATTTCTCCGCCCGTACTGTCATCTCTCCGGACCCGCTGCTTTCGATAGGCGAAGTAGGGGTGCCGCGCGAGGTTGCAGAGGAGCTTACAGTCCCCATTTCCGTGACCGAATGGAATCTGGAGCAGTGCAAGAACTTCATACTCGCAGAGGGATACCCCCACGCGGTTTACGTGATAAGGCCTGACCTTAAGAGGGTGAAGATAAGCGAGCTCACGAAGAAGGAGGCTGCGGAGAACCTCAAAGTAGGTTCAGTGGTAGAAAGGCAGATCATGGATGGGGACATCGCATTGTTCAACCGCCAGCCCAGCCTGCACAGGATAAGCATGATGGCTCATGAGATAAAAGTGCTTCCCGGAAAGACATTCAGGCTCAACCCTGCCGTAACAGCGTCGTACAACGCGGACTTCGACGGGGACGAGATGAATCTCCACATACCGCAGACGCCGGAAGCGCAGGCAGAGGCGAAGCTGCTCATGAAGGTGCAGGACCAGATACTTTCGCCCAGACACGGCCACGCGATAATCAAGCCGCAGGAAGATTACGTTTCAGGGCTCTACTTCCTCACGAAGGAAGGCTCGTATTTCACGAAGAAGGAGGCGTCGAGGCTGCTCTACATAGCCGGCATAACCGAGCTTCCTGAGCCGAGCAAGGGCGAGCTCTATTCCGGAAAGGACATATTCTCCAAGCTCCTGCCCAAGGACCTGAACATAAAGATAAGCTCCAAGCTCGGCGAGGAGATAGTGATCAAGAACGGCAGGCTCATCAAGGGCACGATAGAGAGCAAGGCGATAGAGAACGACCTTCTCGAGCACGTGTTCACCCATTACGGTTCCGCGGAAACGAGGAAGTTCCTGGACGGCATCACGAAAATAGCTTCGGAGACCATCACCATGAGCGGGCTCAGCGTTTCCCTCAGGAGCTACTCGCTCTCGCCCAAGGCTGAGCAGAAGATAAAGGACATCGAGGAGAAGATGAACCGCGAGATAGAGAACCTCATCATGCAGTACAAGAACAAGACTCTCGAGAGGGGGCCGGGCATGGGCATGCGCGAAACCCTCGAAAGCCTCATAATGCAGCTCACCTCGAAGACGAGGGATGAGATCGGCAAGGTGGTGGAAGAGGACCTCAGCATGGACAACTCATCCATTATCATGGCCAAGATCGGAGCCCGTGGAAGCCTCCTTAACGCGATCCAGATGAGCGCCGCTGTCGCGCAGCAGGCGGTCAGGAGCAAGAGGCCGAACCGCGGGTACAGGATGAGGAACCTTCCTTTCTACTACCCAGGCATACTCTCGGCGAGGGAGAAGGGCTTCGTGTTCAGTTCGTTCAGGAAAGGGCTCGAGCCTGACGAGTTCTACCTGCACTCTATGGGAGGCAGGGAATCGCTGGTCAACACCGCGATCAGGACTGCGAGGAGCGGTTACATGCAGAGGAGGCTCATCAACGCCTTCCAGGATCTCGTGGCTTACCCTGACAGGACCGTGAGGGACGCCAACGGCATGATCGTGCAGTTCGTGTACGGCGGAGACGGGAAGGATCCGATGCTCGCAAGCAAGACCGAAGCGATAGACGTCGCGAAGCAGGACGACGTGGACACCGCATGACCGTATGAAATGGTGATTATGATGGCTACTGTAAAGAAAACCCAGTCGCAGCTCGCGCCTTACGAGGCAGTGGGGATAATAGCTGCGCAGAGCATAGGCGAGCCAGGAACGCAGATGACCATGCGCACGTTCCACTACGCAGGAGTGGCAGAGCACGTGCCCACCGGTCTTCCGAGGCTGATAGAGATAGTGGACGCGAAGAAGGAGCCCAAGAAGCCGCTCATGGACATACACCTCAAGAGCGACTACAAGAGCGAGGAGAAGGCAAAGGAGGTCGCTTACGAGCTCGAGAGCGTTTCCATCTCGGACGTGGCCCGCGTAACTGACGACCTGGAGAACAAGAAGATAATCGTGAGGTTCAACGAGAAGGACGGCAAGGAGCTCAAAGTAACGTTCAAGATGCTCCGCGAGGCAGTGGAGAAGATGATGAGCTCCTTCACCATCTCGGTCAAGGACGAGGACAAGAAGATCATAATCGCAGCCAAGGGCAAGAAGGAAGGCGAGGAGGTCACGCTGAGGTCGCTGAGGAAGCTCGCGAACTCGCTCAGGACCGCGCTCATAAAAGGCGTGCCTGACGTGAAGAGAGTCGTGGTCGTGAAGGAAGGAGGCGAGACGTTCATACGCGCTAGCGGTTCCAACATACTCGGAGTTTCCACGCACCCCGCAGTGAACGTGAAGAAGCTCTACACCAACAACATAAAGAAGATAGAGGCGGTGTTCGGCATAGAGGCGGCGAGGAACGCGATACTCAGGGAGATAAAGCAGGTCCTGGACATGCAGAAGCTCTACGTCGACGTGAGGCATATCATGCTCGTAGCTGACGCGCTCTGCGCCGAAGGGACGGTGAAGAGCGTGGGCAGGCACGGGCTTTCCGGCCAGAAGGCAGGCGTCCTGGGAAGGGCGGCGTTCGAGGAGACGATAAAGCACCTCGTGAACGCGAGCGTGAAGGCCGAGGAGGACAAGCTTGTCGGAGTTACCGAGAACATAATCGTCGGGCAGACCGTTCCCGTAGGAACAGGCAGGATAAGGCTGCTCGTAAACCCGCCGAAGAAGAAGGCGAAGAAGGAGAAATCGGAATGATGGTCAAAAAGGTGTGTTCATATGATAAAGAAGAAAAAGGGACTTGGAGTGGATGAGGAAGCAGTCAAGGAAGAGATCGAAGCTGCGGAAGAGATAGAGGCGGAAGAGGCAGCCGAAGCAGAGGAAACCGAAACGGAAAACCCGGAACAGGAAACCCAGGAAGAGGGCGAGGCTCCGAAGGAGAAGAAGCGCAAGGAGAAGAAGGCGGTGAAGAAGAGGAAATCCAGGAAGGAGAAGGAGAACCCTCTTGCGCGCGCCGTGCGCCTCGCAGTCGAGACCGGGAAAGTGGAATTCGGTTCCAAGACCGGGGTGAAGGATTCGCTGCTCGGCAAGGCGAAGCTCATAGTGGTCGCGTCCAACGCGCCCCGCGAGCTCCAGGAGGACATCCAACACTACTCAAAGCTCTCCAACATCCAGGTGCTCACGTTCGACGGCACCAGCATGGAGCTCGGCTCCATATGCGGAAAGCCGTACCCGGTGAGCGTGCTTTCGGTCTACGACGCGGGAAGCTCGGACATACTGGAACTCGCCAAGAAGTGATTTTTTGGAACTCACAGGCGAAGAGCTCCAGCTCTTTTCATATTTCTCCAAGCTTAGCGGAGTGGAGGCCGTGGACTTCGAGAAGACGGAGTTCGGCCTCGTATTCCTGGTCCAGAAGCAGGACCTGGGAAGGGCGATAGGCAAGCACGGCTCCACTCTTGAAAGGCTCAGGAGGGCGATGAAGCAGAACGTCTTCGTGTACGCTGACAGTCCGGATCTGGAGGAGTTCGTGCGCAACCTGTTCAACAACATAGAGATAAACAGCGTGGAGATACGGGAGGCGATGGGCGAGAAAGCAGTCTTCCTCCACGTCCCGGAGAAGGACAGGGGCTTCGCGATAGGCAAGGATGGGATGAGGATAAAGATAGCCAAGCAGCTCCTCAAGAGGAAGTTCAACGCCACCATTTCGGTGAAGGCCAAGCGCGGCGTGATTGAGATGCCGCAGCCGGGTCAATAGATATTTATAAACATTTTTGCAGTAATTAGATAGCAATATTTTTGCGGTCGTAGTCTAGAAGCTCTCCAACCTGCAGTTTGGGCGCTGGACACTGGTAGGATACGGGATTGCCAATTCCGCGACCCGGGTTCAAACCCCGGCGGCCGCACTTTTTTCTAAAATAATGCTGCCCTTGTAATGATGGGCGGTTTCCAGTTTTCCGTTTCGGGACTGGAAAACGCCCGGTTTTGATAACCGACGCACAATTCGTTTTGCGGGAGAGTGAGCCAACCTGGTATGCTGTCAGCTTTGGGAGCTGGTTATCCCGGTTCAAATCCGGGCTCTCCCAATCCCTGTTTTATGTTTTCAGTTCTCAGTTCCGAAACTCGCAACTCAAAACTCGAAACCTTTATTTAATCGCACTCAGATTATTCGTTTTATGAAGGTCCGAATTGTAGGCGCAGGTCCATCCGGCAGCGTAGCCGCCATCTCTGCAATCCGCGCTGGGCACGAAGTGGAGATGTTCGAGGAGCACGAAAAAGCGGGATACCCGCAGCACTGCTCCGGCCTCGTTTCAAAAGAAGGGCTGGAATCCCTCAAGGACATGATTGATTACGAACCCTTCGTGCTCAACCGCATAAGCAGCGCAGTGTTGGATTTCGCAGGCGAAAGATTCGAGATCAGGAGGAAATCTGAGACCGCGTGCGTGATAGACCGCGCTGCGTTCGACCATGCGCTCGCGCAGCAGGCGGAGCGCGAAGGCGCAACCATACGGTACGGGACGCGTTATGTTCACAAGGCCGGAAACCCGGAACCAGAAACCATAATAGGCGCCGACGGCCCCCTTTCAGCTACAGCTGCGCATTTCGGATTCCAGAAAATAAGGAAATACGCGTTCACCCTGAAAGCTCATGCGAAAGTGCGCACAGAAGATCCGGGCAGGGTGTTCCTCTTCTACGACAACTCCCTTTTCCCGGGCTTCTTCGGCTGGCTCATCCCGTACAACGAATACGAAGCCGAGGTTGGGATGGGCACCACCAGCCAAATGCATATGAAGAGCGGTTTTGCCCACATCCTGAAGATTACAGGCGCTGGCGAGCACGGCCCCCTGCAGGGGCGCATAATTCCATTGGAGCCAAGGGCGCAAATCGCAGGAGTTTTCGGGAACACGAATGTCCTCCTCGCAGGCGACGCAGCCGGCCAGGTGAAGGCATCTTCAGGGGGCGGAATCGTATTCGGAACCGCAGGTGCGCGCCTGGCAGGCGCGCTGGCGCATTCTCCGCACGAATACAGGCAGGAATGGGAAAGGCGCAACTCTGCGGACATGCTCGCGCACAGGTTCCTCCAGAATTTCTTCGCGCTCCAGCCCGGCTTCGTGCTCAGGCTCACTTCCTTGCTCTCGAAGCGCATGGGGCTGGACTACTTCTTCTCCCTGCACGGCGACATGGACCGCCCGACGAGGTCCGTGCACTCCTTCCTTTCGAAAGTATTTAATAGCGGCGTCGGCATAAATGTATCCGGTGACCAGGTTGGAACAGGAAAGGATATTTGAATTCGCCGAGCAGGGTTCCCCGGCAACAGTCCTGCTTCCCATAGAGCCTTCCAGCTACAATTCCCAGCTCAAGAGGGTTATGAAGGGATTCATGGACAGCAAGAGTGGGGACGCGATCTACGTTACCTTCAACAAACCCGCCCATTCGCTTGCCCAGCTCTTCGGAGGGATGGACTACAGGAACCGGCTCATGTTCCTTGACGTGATATCCACGCACGTGGGCGAGAGGGCGGACCTGGACAACGCGTTCTTCATCGCTTTCCCAGGGGACCTGACCGGGCTCATGGTGGCGCTCTCGCGCGCTCTCAAGATGCACAATTTCAGGTACCTGTTCCTGGACTCATTATCTGCGATGCTGATTTACAACGACGAGCGCACGTCCATCCGCTTCCTCTATTCCCTTGCTGCCATGTGCAAGCAGAACTCGATGCATCTCATACTCATTTCGCCGCTTGACTTGCCGGACGCGTTCGCCAATTCGGTTTCCGCGCTGGCAGGAGCTAGATTGCCAGTCGCTAAAATAGCATAATCAGTCTTTGCTCGTTTTCCTCTAATGCTGCTGGTATTCCGAAACCTGGGATATGAACGCCGCGACCTCCTTGCTTTCCGTGCCGCTCGGCGCTATCACGAGGATTTTGTTCAGCTTCTTCGTGTACGCGATCAGTGCGTGGAGGAAGCGCTTCACGCTGCCAGCGTCCACGTACGTTTCCAGCCCTCCGAGCCCGTCTATGACCAGGAACTCTATTTCAGCGTTTTCCAGCACTTCCGTTATCACGACCGATATTTCCGTGAGGTCAGAGGGGTCCCTGAACACGAACAGGTTATCCTCTTTCATTATGGTTTCCTTCCCCACCATGTCCAGGAAGAACAGCGAAGTCGGGTCTATGCTGCGCTCCCTGAGCCAGTCCATCACCTTGTTGTGCGGCTGGGTGATGGTGAAGTACACCCCGAGAGTCTTCCTCTTCGTTATGAACTCCGCGAGCACTTCGTTCAGCCCTTCCTTGGAAGGGGGCACGCTGACCACCGAGCCCGGAACGAGCTTTCTCAGCAGTTCTGCGTAATCATTCATCATGAGTCCCCTCTGCCCTGTGGAAGCTTGATTGCCTTATCATGTAAAGCGCGATGAATATGGAGAGCGCGGATATTACCTGCGCCGTCTGCTCCATGAAAACGACCTTTAACGGGCTCATCTCGTAGCCCAGGAATGCGGACGCCACTTTGGCGATGTCGAAGAGCAGTACCACGCTGTGCCCCAGAAGTATTATCTTGAACGCCTCGCTCATCCGCCCCCTGGTGTGCCTCACCATGTAGAATGAGAACGCTATCACGGTTCCCATCGCAACGATCGCCGCAAGCGTTATCATGGTGTTAGCCACTGCCCTCCCTCTTGAATTTGCCCGTGAATTTCACTATCTTGTCGTAGAGCTCCTTCTTCACCTTGTATATGGCCAGGAATACGGAAAGGGCGCTCAGCGCCTCTCCTACGTCGTTCAGCGGCTCGTGGATCGCGCCGTTGTTGAAAAGCTGCCCTATTATGCCCATGTCAGAAAGAGCGCTGACCAGGTGGATGAGCGTGAGCGGTATGTGACCTATCAGTATTATCCTGAACGCCGAGGCAAGGTTGCCTTTGGACTCCCTCACGGTCATGTACGACGCATATATGACTAGAAGTATGGCTAGCCCTGCCGCAAAGTGTACTATCGCAGACGTTTCGTCCATCGCCCTTCCCTTCGTTCAACTACCGCGCAAAACCTTATAAAGGTTCTAACGAATTTCATTGCATGGCTGATTCCGACTCCAGAGCTAAGGCTGATAACAAGGGCTTTGTTGGCGTGTACAAGGGTGGCTTCGAGGACCTGCTCGCGGTCAAGGCGAAGCCGGAATACAAGGCCGGGAAGAAGTTTTCCGAGATATCCAAGAAGCTCAAGGAAGAGCTCACGTTCACCGCGCCCCACGCCACAGCCGCAGTGGAGCGCGTCCCCACTGGGATAGATGGCTTTGACGAGATCGTGCAGGGCGGATTCGTGCGCGGAAGCACCATTATGCTTTCAGGAGGAGCAGGAACCGGAAAGACCATCTTCGGCTCGCAATACCTGTTCAACGGTGCCACCCGGTTCAACGAATCCGGCATATACATTTCGTTCAACGAGACGAAGGACGCGATCTACCGCCACGCCAAGATGTTCGGCTGGGACTTCCAGAAGCTCGAGGACGAGGGCAAGTTCGCATTCATCAAATACGAGCCCCACGAGGTTGACCGCATAATCGGCGAAGGAGGCGGCTCTATCAAGGACACCATAGACGCGATAGGCGCGAAGCGCATAGTAATAGATTCCATAACCTCGTACACTCTCCTTTTCGACAGCGTGTACAAGGAGAGCGAGGCCATACTCGACCTCTTCAGCATACTCAAGAGGTGGGGCATAACCACCCTTGTTATCGCCGAGGTGGGGGAGACGGGAATGGAAAGGACGCAGGATCGCTCGGTCTTCCTTTCCGACGGCGTCATACTCACTTACTACTTGAGGAAGGAGCTGTCCAGGACAAGGGCCATAGAAGTGATAAAGATGCGCGACACCTTCCACCTGGAGAAGATATGCCCGTTCACCATCACGAACAAGGGCGTCATCGTGTTCCCAGAAGCGCAGGTCTTCGGGCCCACCAAATAATCATCATTAGTATTTTTTCCCGAGCCTGAAGCGGATAAGGTTGGAGAAGAAAGCCACGCTGTCCTTTATTCCTTTGACCGTAGATTTGCGGTTTTCCGCAAGGCTGTAATCAATAGGCAGGAACTCCGTCTTCTTCCCCAGCACGTTTGCATAATACACCATCTGGGTGTCGAAGAACCACTTCTCGTCCATGCTGCCCCATCTCATCAGCATCTCGTCCAGCGCCTCCTTTTTCCAGAACTTGAACCCTGCCTGGAAGTCAGGCACCTTGAACCCTCCGAAAAGGACGAGGTTCGCGAGCATTATGTACCCTTGGGAGAGCATCTTCCTGGTCATGGGACCCTTTATGGAACCTTTCCCGTACCTGCATCCTATTACCAGGTCGCAGGAGTTTCCGGCTATCAGCTTTTCGACTTCCTTGAATTTCTCAAGATTCACCGGCAAATCCAGGTCTATGTACCCGACCCAGTCCCCGTTTTCCGCGAACCTCCCGTGCGCTTCCACCAAAGCGATGCCCCGGCCGCGTTTTGGCGTAGAATAATAGAAGATATTCTTCGTCTTCTCTGCTATGCGTTTTCCGGCTTCGTCCATTTCCGGGCTGAACCTGTACGCACTTATGGCTATTGCAAAAGGGACGGAGAGGTTTTCGCCCAGATAGGAATGGAGCCTCATCACGTTCTTCTCCAGCACGTCAATCTCATTATAAGCTGGGACTATGACTAGGAGCTTCATGGTTCCTGTTCCGTGTCAAACTATAAAAAACTTCCAGCCCAACCCCTTATGATTGATATGAAAATTGCTGTTGTGGGAGGCGCGGGATTCATAGGCAGCCATCTTGCCGACGCCCTCCTATCTTCAGGGCACGAAGTGCTCGTTCTGGACAACCTTTCCACAGGAAGCGAGAAAAACGTCCCAAAAGGCGCGGAATTCAGGCCATGCGACATCCTCCGGAACGACCTGGCGAAAGAATTTGCAGGCTGCGGCGCGGTTTTCCATCTCGCTGCTGACCCCAGCGTGCGCGAGAGCGCATCCAAGCCCCGCTCCAGCTTCGAATTGAATGTTGCAGGCACGTTCAACGTATTGGAAGCGTGCAGGAAGGCCGGCGTTAAAAATACGGTTTTCGCCTCCACCTCTGCAGTATATGGAAATGCCGGGGTTATCCCAACGCCGGAATCGCACCCAACATTTCCGATAAGCAACTACGCGGCGAGCAAGCTCGCTTCGGAGGCGTATTGCGCGAGCTACGCTCACACCTACGGGACGAAAACCACAGTGCTGCGGTTCGCGAACATATTCGGGGAGCGCAGCACGCACGGAGTGATGTTCGATTTCTACAACAAGCTGAAAAAGGATCCAAAAAAGCTCGAAATCCTCGGGGACGGGAAGCAGAAGAAATCCTACCTGCACGTCTCGGACTGCGTTTCCGCGACGCTGGCCGCGTTCGGGAAGCAGAAGAAGCAGTTTGACGTGTTCAACGTGGGAAGCAGGGAGCAGCACACTGTGGACGAGATCGCGGCCATGCTCTCTTCCGAAATGGGCTGCAAGCCCAAGTTCGAGCACACTGGAGGGAAACAGGGCTGGAAAGGGGACGTTGCCGATATGCTATTGGACGTCTCGAAACTCGAATCCTTGGGCTGGAAGGCGTCGGTTCCGTTTGCGGAGGCCGTAAAGCGCTATGTCCGGTGGCTGAAAAAACATTATTAATAGATTCGCTCCTAATATATTGCGTATTCTAGGGCTCGTAGTCGAATGGTTATGACGCTACTCTCACACAGTAGAGATTCGCGGTTCGATTCCGCGCGGGCCCACTTCTTCTTGGTTTCCGGTTTTCCGTTTCCGGCATTCGTCGTAGCTGCCTAAGGTATATATTAAAAGGATAACCGTCCAATCGAATAACGTCTAATCAGACAGCATTACAGGTGAGATTTATGGTTTCTGTTCAGCCGGATTTCGACGAGAAGACTGAGGCAAAGCTGCGCGAGCTTGCAAGCGCCGGGACGAAGATACTCGTAACCGGAGGCGCGGGCTACCTAGGCTCTGTTCTTGTTGAAATGCTGGTGAAAAGGGGCTTCGAAGTCACTGTTGTAGACAACCTCCTCTATTCCCAGAACACGCTCTTCAACCTCTTTTACACAGGGAATCTGAAATTCATCTACGGCGACGTGACGAACAAGGCGTTCATGAAGAAGATCCTTGCGGAAAAGTACGACTACATAATCCCGCTCGCCGCCATCGTCGGTTTCCCGGTTTCGGAAATGAAGCCCGAGATCACCTGGATGGTGAACTACGAAGCCGTGCTCACGGTGCTTGCGGAG
Organism: Microcaldota archaeon; assembly: GCA_037440825.1. Classification (GTDB taxonomy): domain Archaea; phylum Micrarchaeota; class Micrarchaeia; order Anstonellales; family Bilamarchaeaceae; genus JAHJBR01. Next base: position 11,032 of record JBBITJ010000010.1, read on the forward strand.
AGGAAGGACGCGAGAATCCTCTTCCCCACTACGAACAGCGGCTACGGAACTACCACGGGCGAGGTGCAATGCACCGAGGATAGCCCGCTCAACCCCATTTCGACTTACGGGAAGAGCAAGGTAGCTGCTGAAAAGGCGACGATGGAGGCTGGGAACGCGATCTGCTACAGGCTCGCGACTCTCTTCGGCTTCTCTCCGAGGATGAGAACCGACCTTTTGGTGAACCATTTCACCTACAAGGCGGTGAACGACCGTGTCCTTACGCTGTTCGAGCACAAGTTCAAGCGGAACTTCGTGCACGTCGTTGAAGCCAGCAGGGTTTTCCTGTGGAGCATGGTGAACTGGGATACGATGAAGAATAAGATATACAATTTCGGGCACCCGGACTTCAACATCACCAAAGAAGACCTCGCGCTCATGATAAAGAAGGAGGTTCCTGACCTCAACATATTCTATTCAGAAATAGGGAGCGACCCTGACAAGCGCAACTACGTGGTCTCGAACGACCGCATACTCGCGACCGGATTCAAGTTCCAGTATCCCCTCGATAGGGGCATAAGGGAGCTCGTGCGCGGATATGAGGCGTTCAGGGACTACAGATTCAGGAACTACTGACGGGATAAAATGAAAATCTTGGTCACAGGAGCCACGGGATTCATAGGCAAGAGTCTCGTGCCGAAGCTGAAGGCAGCAGGCCACGAGGTTACAGGCATTTCCGGCCATGACTACGATTTTATGGAGCAGTCCGAAGTGCGCAAGGTGTTCAAGGACCACAGCCCTGACGCAGTCTATCACCTCGCTGCAAAAGTCGGAGGGATACTCGCGAACAAGACATATCCTGCAGATTTCATCTACAACAACTTGGCGATGAACACCTATTTCCTCGAGGAGGCGAGGAAAGCCGGAATAAGGCGGCTCATCTACACGTTCTGCGGCTGCTCCTATCCCAAGACCGCCCCCAACCCGATAAAGGAGGAATACCTCTTCCAGGGGCTTCCAGACGAGAACGCGATGTTCTACTCGCTCGCGAAAGCCACGAATTATCTGCAGGTGCTCGCGTACAGGAGGCAGTATGGAGTTGACTGGGTTTCCGCTGTTCCGGGCAACGCATACGGTCCATGGGACAACTTCTCGGAAAAAGGCTCGCACGTGATTCCCGGGCTGATAAGGAGGTTCCATTTCGCGAAAGAGAATGGCGACAAGGAAGTGGTCGTATGGGGCACAGGCAAGCCGGTGCGCGATTTCGTCTACGTGGACGACGTCGCGGACGCCCTCTCGCTCATGCTGGATAAATACCATTCCGATTCTCCTGTGAACATCTCCGTGGGCAAGGGAGTGACAATAAAAGAGCTTATCGAAATGGTCAAGGAAATCGTGGGCTACGAAGGTAAGCTCGTGTGGGATTCCACAAAGCCGGATGGGCACGCAATCAAGATATTCGATGTCACGAGGATGAAGAATGAATTGGGCTTCCAGCCGAAGGTCGAATTGAAGGAAGGTATAAAGAAGACGTATTCTTGGTTCAAGAGCAACCTGAAAGACGTGAGATTGTGAGCGAAAGCGAATTCTACGACGGCTATTTCACAAGGACCGTGGAAGGGCTCGACGTGGAGAAATACGTCTCCTCAAGTTCCAGGAAGGCGCTGCGCGAGTATTTCAACAACGACCCGAAACAGGGATTCGTTATAGATTTCGGGGGAAGGATAGGCGAGAAGACGAGGATGCTCGACAACGTGGTGGTCGTGGAAGTGGACAAGACCGCGCTGGAATACATGCGCAAGAAGGGCATAAGGTGCGCTGCAAGCATGGATGAAATAAAGGACGGGAGCGCAGACGTTGTTTTCGCGTGCCACGTGCTCGAGCACGTGGACAATCCGCAATCGTATCTGATGAAATTCAGGGAGAAGCTCAAGGGCGACGGAAAGCTCATCATAGTAAGCCCTGCTGAGTTTCAGGGCATGGAACCTTCTTCCATCTCGCACCATCCTGACGGCCACGTGCACACATTCACTTTCGTCCATCTCTTTACCATGCTGGAGCGCAACGGCTTCGAGCCCCTCTCTTGGAGGTACGGCGGCATGCCCTATTTCACCACGCTGAGGCTGAAATTCGGGCTCGGCTGGCTGTTCGACGCGATGGAAGCGGTGCTGGAAATACCGCTCAGGGCGAGGGTGCTCCGCAGCCTCTTCTTCCTGTTTTACGGAACGATGAGTTTGCTCACGCGCCGCGTGCCCAGCCCGGAAATCGTGATTGTCGCAAAGAGGTCTGCAAAATGACTCAAAAAATAGGGATAATCGGGTACAAGGGATTCGTGGGCTCCGCTCTGTTCGAGCTCTTCTCCTCGGACAAGTCGTACGAGGTCGTGGGGATAGGGCGCGAGGAATACGAATCCCTGAAGGGCAAGAGCTTCGACATCCTCATAAACGCGAACGGCAATTCCAGCAAGGTGCTCGCGGAGCGCGAGCCGAAAAAGGATTTTGAGATGAACGTGGTTTCGACGTTCAATTCGCTCATGGATCTAAAGTGCGGGAAGTACGTCTACATCTCCTCTGTGGATGTTTATCCGGACAAATCCGCGAGGAGCGCGACAGGGGAGGATTCGCAGATCCGGATTGAAAAGCTGTCCAACTACGGCTTGGGCAAATACCTGGCCGAGCAGGTAGTGAGGAAGCACGCGAAGCAGTGGCTCATTCTCAGGCTGGGCGGAATGGTGGGGAAGAACATGAAAAAAGGACCGATGTACGACATCCTCAACCTGCGTAAGCTTTTCCTCTCCTCGAAATCGAGATTCCAGTTCATCAGCACCGCGGACGTGGCTCAGGCGTCGAAAACGCTGATTGAGCGCGGCAAGTGGGGCGAGATTTACAATGTGGTTGGTGAGGGCAACCTGGAACTGGGGGAAATAGCCGCCCTAGCTGGCGTGAAGCTTGAAAGCGAAGGAAAAGACGTGCACGTGCTGGATGTCTCCTGCGCCAAGCTGAAGAAGGAATTTCCTGTGAAAACGACGAAGGAAACGGTGCTCGCCTTCCTGAACAAGTGATTGGATGGATTTCGGGAAGCTCTTCTCCAGGTTCGAGGACCGCAGGAAAGCGAAGCGGAAGGTCGCGCTCATGAGCCCCGCAGGCAACGAGAAAATGCTCCGCGAATTCATCTCGATAATCAAGAAGCAGACGTTCAAGGATTTTGACATCCTCTTCATCTCTCCAAAAGGCGCCAATTTCTACTGGGACGAAGAGCTTTCCATCATGAACGCGGAGGAACGCTACCCTCTGGGCACATCCGGCTGCTTCTTCGCAGGCCAGACCTTCCTCTACACGGAGGGCTACGAAGTCATAGTAGTGGCGGACCTTGATGCGATCCCTTCATCGGAATCCATGCTCGAAAGCCTCATAAACGAGGCGAGAGCAAGCGGAAAGGCGTGCATGCCGATTTCCACCCCTGCGGAAAGCGCGGTTCCTGAGAAAATGTTCAACGTGAACCAGTACGGCACCTATCCGAGGGAGGTGTTTGAAAAAGTCGGCTTTGCAAACCCTTTCTTCTGGCGCGGAGCGGAGGACTGGGACCTCATGCAGCGCCTCTCGTCCAAAGGACTCATTAAAGTTGTAGAGGGCGTGCACGTCACCCACCCCACGAGCGGCTTCACGCCTTACCACAAGCTCGCGAACAGGAAGAAATTCTACCCTTATCTCACGAACATAATGAAGGCGTTCCTCTTCGGAATGAAGAGGGACTGGCGCAATTCTTTCAATTACCTGCTATGGTATATCTTCTACAGGTTCTTCTCGGTGCTTTTCGCTGACAATGCGCTCAGGGACGCCGTTTCCCGTTCGTCCAGGTTCGAGATCCCTTCCGCGCCACAGGGCGAACCAGCGGTGATCGTGGAGAAAGTCCGGAGCAGCGGGCAGTTCGGCAGGAGTCTGTTGAGCAAGCTGGCGACAAACGTGCGCATGCTTTTCGAAATGATTCTTTTAGGCAAGACCGAAGTTTATACGGATCGCATAACCGTCGCCCCTTCTTTCAGAAGCAGGCTGCTGCCAAATGCGATCCTTGCGTTGATCCTAGTTCCTCTTTATTTCGCGGAATGCGCAGCAGCGATTGCAGAGTGGGGAAAAGAGATGAAGAAGGTCCCCTACCCGGTCTATCCCGAAGGCATAGGGAACGCCATAGAAACTTACGCGCTCTACATGCAGAATGGCCGCCTCTAGCCCTTCTTCGCAGCTCCAAGAAGCTCTTTGAACCTCCTTATTCCCTTCGGAGTCCCTATGTCGTATATCCTGGAGCCTGAAAGGTGCCCAAAAAGCTTTCCTTCAGCAGCCAGCTTGGGCAGGATCTCCTTTTCCAGGCTTGTTTCTTTCCTTCCTGCCCATTCCATAAGATCTGATTTCCTGATGAACGCGAACCCTCCGTAAACAAGCCCTTCCCCGCTTCCGCTCTTCTCTGCGAACTTCGTTATCCGCCCTGCTTCAAGCACCGCCGAGCCCTTGGCTTTCCGCTCATCCTTTGCAAGCAGAAGCGTGGTCTTTCCAGCGCGCTCGCACTTCGCAACAAATCCCTTCAAGTCGAAATCGTCCAGGAACGTGTCGCCATTGCATACATAGAAATGTTCAGGAAGCGCATCCAACACTCCAAGGACGGCCCCTCCGGTGCCCAGCGCCCTGCCCTCTATTTCAACCTCTACCTTTCCGCCGGCGTAATTGAGGAATTTCTCCCCCATGTATCCCGCAAGCAGCACCATGCGGTCGAAATATCTCGAATAAGAATCAAGCAGGTGGCCTATGAATTCCTTTCCTCCTATTTTTATGAGAGGTTTGGGCACGTTGCGCGTTATTGCGCCTAGGCGCTTCCCTCTTCCCCCGCAAAGTATGAGTAGCGTCCTCATGGCCTGAGCGCCTCGGAATATATCTCTGCCACTCGTGCGGAAATCCGCTTCCACGAGTATTTCTCCATCCTGCCCCTGGCCTCTTTCATCTCCGCGAGCAAACTCACCTTCTCCAGCTCTTCTATTTTCTCCCCAATCTTTCCGTTGAGCAGGAATTTCTCCGGCTTGGGAAAAAGGTCCGCGAGCACCTTTCCTACCTCCCCTACAGGAGTGGAGATGAAAGGGATTCCGCACGCGATGGATTCGAGCATCATCAACGGGAAGCCCTCATACCTTGAAGGGAGCACCACGTACCTGCATCTCGCGTACACGGCAGGCATCTCCTCATACCCCACTTCGAGGAAAGAAGCGCTCCTTCCGCGCCTTTTTGCCTCTTCCTCGAGGTTCTTCCTGTTCCCGTCCTCGTCAGGGCCTACGAACAGCAGCGGGTATTTTTCGCACTCGAACATGCGGAAAATCCCCTTGTCGGAGTCCAGCCTGCCAACGTAGCACACTTCCTTGTTCTGGCTGTAATCAGCAGCTGGCTTGAACAGCTCCAAATCCACTCCGTTCGGTATGTATTCTATTTCCTTGCGCGTCTCTTTCCTGAGCAGCGGGAGTATGTCATTTGAAACAGAAATTATCCTCTTCGCTTTCCAGAATATGAGCGGAGCCATCAGGTATCGGTAAACGTAGTACAGCAGCCTTCTCGCGCCGCTTATCCTGGGGTATCCGTGTATGGTCCAGATGAGCGGCTTATTTTTCAGGATGGCGGCAACCGCTCCGAAATAGGAGAAGAAATTCCCGTATCCGTGTACATGGATAAGATCGCATTCCGCGCGCAGCGCCCTGAAGAATTCGAGGAACGGCATTTTCAGGGAAGAAAAGAACGGAAGTGAGCCCCCTGTGCCGCTTATCACCTGCGCCTCCACGCCCTGAGGGCAATTGGAGACAAGGTTGCGCACGTGTATTGATATTCCGTTGCGCTCTCCGTACGTATGGACGAATTGCAGCACCTTCATCTAATCAGCGTTTTATACTCTCCGAAGCAGTTTTAAACCTCATTCCCCTAGCTTATACGTCTAATTCCAGCACTTTGTGATCACATGAGCGGAACAATAAAATGCAGGGCTCCCATGCGCATAAGCTTTGCAGGCGGAGGCACGGACGTCTCGCCGTTCTGCGACGAGTACGGAGGAGCGGTGATAAACACCGCAATCGCCCGCTATTCGTACGTGACTCTGAACCGGAAGGAGAACGGCATAGCCGTAAAATCCCTGGACTACATAACCGGGCTCCACTACGACGGAGTGAAGGAGCTGCTCAACGACCACAGGACAGACATGCTCACCGCGACGCTGAAGAACTACCTGCGCTCGGACAGGGGCTACGACATCTCGTTTTTCCTCGACGTCCCGCCGCGCTCCGGGCTGGGCTCCTCGGCATCAGCGTTCGTTGCCCTGCTCACAGCGATAAACCAGGCCGAAGGGCTGGGGATGACCAAGAAGAAGATCGCGGAGGAGGCGTGGCGCCTCGAGCGCGAGGAGCTGAGGAACATAGGCGGCAAGCAGGACCAGTACGCGTCCGCGTTCGGAGGCATCAACTTTATCGAATTCTCAAAAGATGGCGTGGATATAAGCCCCCTTAGGGTCGACGACAAGACCGCGCTCGAGCTGGAGAGCAGGACGCTCATATTCTACTACAAGCCGCGCGGCTCTTCAGGGGAGATCCTGGAGAAGCAGATAACCAACGTGAAGGAGAAGAAAAAAGACACTTTGGACGCACTCATACGCAGCCGCGAGATCGCGAAGGAGATGAAGAGGCACATGCTCAACGGGGACATAAATTCCATAGGAACGCTGCTCCACGAAGGATGGGAGCAGAAGAAGAAATTCTCCTCAGCCATTACATCCTCGGAAATAGACCGGCTCTACTCATCCCTGCGCGAGAAAGGCGCGGTAGGGGGCAAGATAAGCGGCGCAGGCGGCGGAGGGTTCATGTTCGTGCTCTGCGAAGAGAATAAGACCATAGACGTTTACCACCACCTAGTGAACGCAGGCTACAACCCGGCATTCCTCAAGGTGGATCTCAAGGGGGTTGTGACATGGTCGACCTGAATGCTTCGAGGAAGGCGCTTTCCAAAGCGCTAGCCACAGTGGACGGAAAGAAAGTGGCGCAGTGCGCTGAAGCGATGATTTCAGCGCTCAGGAAGGGCAGGAAGATACTGGTTGCGGGCAACGGAGGAAGCGCAGCAGATGCGCAGCACCTCGTAGCCGAGCTGGTGTGCACGTTCGAGAACCGAAACAGGAAACCCCTCCGGGCAATCGCGCTCACAACTAATTCAAGCATAATGACCGCCTGGTCCAACGATTTCTCCTACGATTCAGCGTTCGAGAGGCAGGTCGCTGCCCTCGGGGAGAAAGGCGACGTCCTTGTTTCCATAACCACGAGCGGCAATTCCAAGAATGTGCTCATGGCGATGAAGAAAGCAAAGGAACTCGGCATCACGAACCTGCTGCTTTCCGGAAAGGGCGGAGGCGAGGCGGCCAAGCTCGCGGACATCTCGATAATAGTGGGCTCATCCAGCACTCCGCGCATACAGGAATGCCACGTGTTCGCGATACACGAGATGTGCTCGATCGTGGATGGTGTGTTCTCCGATGAAAAATAAGGCGCTTTTCCTGGACAGGGACGGCACCGTAATAGAGCACGTCCATTACATAAACGACCCGGAGAAAGTGCGTTTGCGCAAATCCGTAGTGGAGAAGATGAAGGAATTCCAGAAAGCCGGCTACCTCCTCATACTCATAACCAACCAGTCAGGTATAGCGCGCAAGCTCATCACGCAGGAGCAGTACGAGGCGGTCACAGGAAGGATGCTCGGTCTGCTGGAGAAAGAAGGCGTGCGCCTTGACGGCATATTCATGTGCCCTTCCCATCCTGATGAGAACGATTTCAGACGCAAGCCGAATCCGGGGATGATCTTGGAAGCAGCGCACGAGCACGACGTGGACCTCGCAAGCTCGCTCATGGTGGGCGACGACGAGAAGGACATCGAAGCCGGCAAGCGCGCAGGCGTGGGAAGGTCCATGCACGTGCGCGATTTCCTGCGCGCATCTCCCTAGTTTTATTAAATTTCCCGGAGATGGATAAAAGGCATCATTATGAAATTAGGACTCGAGATACACCAGAGACTGAACACAGGCAAGCTCTTCTGCGACTGCCCAAACGAGGAAGGCAGGGGCGAGCCCAAGCGCGTGGTGCGCATGCTCCATCCTGTTTACAGCGAGATGGGCGAAGTTGACAGGGCGGCGCAGGAAGCGGCGCAGCGCGAGCAGGTGTTCGAATACCTCTATTATGAAAACTGCAACTGCCTCGTGGAGCTGGACGAGGAACCCCCTCATCCGATGAGGGAGGAGGCGCTCAGGATAGGGCTGGAAATAGCGCACCATCTCAAATCCAAGCCTGTGAGCGAAGTGCACACTATGCGCAAGATCGTGATAGACGGAAGCAACACTTCTGGTTTCCAGCGCACTGCAGTAATCTCATTGGGAGGAAAGATAGAAAGCCCGAAAGGCGACGTGCGCATATCCACAGTCGCGGTGGAGGAGGAGAGCGCAGGAATCGTGGAGAAGAAAGACGACCGTTCCATCTATTCCCTTGACCGCCTCGGCGTGCCTCTGGTGGAAATAGGCACGGAGCCAGACATAAAGGATCCGGAGCACCTCAGGGAAATCGCGGAGAAGTTGGGGCTAATCCTGCGCGCAACAGGAAAAGTGATGCGTGGGCTGGGAACAATAAGGCAGGACGTGAACGTGAGCATAGAAGGAGGCGCGCGCGTGGAGATAAAGGGCGCGCAGAACCTCAAGACCATTTCTCTGCTCGCAGAGAACGAGGCGAAGAGGCAGGAGAACCTCCTTTCGATAATTTCTGAAATCAAGCGCCGCCTCGGCGGAAAAATCCAGCTCAAGGGCGCGATTTCCGACCTAACTCCGGTCTTTTCCAGCACATCTGCCAAAATGATAAAATCCGGGCTGGAGTCCGGCCAGCGCATTTTGGGAATGAAGCTGGAAAAGCACGCAGGGCTTATTGGAAAAGAGATCAACCCGAACAGGCGCTACGGCACCGAGCTTTCCGATTACGCGAAGACCGCTGGAGTGAAAGGGATAATCCACAGCGACGAGGACATGAAGAAATACGGCATTTCAGAACCGGAGGTTGCCGCGCTCCATAAGCTCCTTTCTATGGAAAAAGACGACGCGTTCGTGCTCGTAATCGCAAAAGAGGCGGTTGCGAGAAAGGCTCTCGAAAAGGTCCTGGAAAGGGCGCGGATGGATTACATCCCCAAGGAGACGAGGAAGGCGAACGAGGACGGCACAAGCTCGTACATGCGCCCGCTTCCAGGCAAGGCGCGGCTCTACCCTGAAACAGACATCCCTCCGGTGCGCATAACTCCTGAGTTGATGAAATCCGTCGCAGAAGGTGCGTCAGAAGGGTTGGAAGCAAAGAGGGAGAAGCTGCTTAAGCTCCTCAACAAGGACATGGCTGAAAGGGTGCTCAGGTCCAGGAACCTCGCGCTTTTCGAGAAGCTGGTTGCGGAAGGGATAGAACCCATGCTCGCGGCTTCAACTTTGGAAGACACGCTGGTGATGCTCAGGCGCGAAGGCGTGGAGCCCAAGGAAGGGGATATCATCGCTCTTTTTACCGCATATAGGAAAGGCGAGTTCGTGAAAGCCGCCATTCCCGACCTTCTTAGGGAAATGTGCGCAGGCAAGAGCGCGGAGCAGGCGCTCGATTCCAGGCAATTGAGGAAAATAAGCGGAGCGGAGCTGAAGAAAATAGCGCAGGAGCACGGCAACAACTTCGCGGCGATAATGGCGAAATACCGCCTGCGCGTGGACGCCAAGGAGCTCGGCGAAGCGATAAAATCATGATTTCCTGATTCCATGGAAAAGATCGTAATCACGGGCGGACTCGGATTCATAGGTTCGCACATCTCGGAGCATTTCTGCTCGAAGGGATTCGAAGTTTCCGTGTTGGACAGCTCCAAAAGCGACGCTAACATCCTCACATTCAAGAAAGACGTGCAAATAGCCCGCGCATCCATAACCGACTACGAGAAAGTGCGCTCCGCGCTCAGGGACGCGCGCCTCGTCTTCCACGAGGCAGCGATAACCTCGGTTCCTTTCAGCATAGAGAACCCTGAACTCACCCGCAAGGTGAATGTGGAAGGCACCAGGAACGTGCTCAAGGCCGCATCCGAATGCGGAGTTTCCCGCGTAATTCTAGCATCATCTTCCGCAATCTACGGGAATAACATGCCTCCGCTCAGGGAAAGCATGAAGCCGGATCCGCTCAGCCCCTATGCGCAGAGCAAGGTGGAGAATGAGAAGGCCGCGCTCGCTGCTTATGAAAAGAACGGGCTCGAAACCGTCTCCCTCCGCTACTTCAACGTGTACGGCCCGAGGCAGGATCCGTCATCCCAATATGCGGCAGTGATTCCCCGCTTCATCTCAGCGCTCAAGTCAGGGAGGCGCCCGGTAATCTATGGGGACGGAAGCCAGACGCGCGATTTCATCTACGTGAAGGACGTGGTTGAGGCGAATGTGCTCGCGTCCAGGGCAGGCAAATCCGCCTTGGGGAAAACGTTCAACATCGCGACAGGCAAGCCCGTTTCAATCAGTTCCCTGCTGGAGAAAATATCTTCAGTCCTTGGGAAGCCTGCGGATGCGGAATTCGCCCCAGCGCGCAAAGGGGACATACTCCATTCTTACGCCGACATATCTCTTGCGAAGAAAGCGCTGGGCTTCCAGCCTGCCTGGGATTTGGAAAGCGGGCTCAATGAAGCTTGCAGGTCGTTCTAGCAGTTTAGTGGTGGAAGAATATCGCGACTTCTGCGAGCATTATCGCAATCCCGTTCACTATCCCGGAAGTCACTTCGTTGGTCTTTTTCACTCCAAGCGCCTCCACGACCGCGAAATTGGTGAGCGCGGGCGACATGACCGAAGCCACGAGCGCGAGATTGCCCAGTTCGGCATCCGGCCTCAGGACCGCTATCGCGGCGAACGTCGCAGCAGGGAAAACCAGGTGCTTGAACGCCATGATGAGTGCGAATTCCTTGCCCAGCGCGACCTTGAATTCCCCTGCTATGAAAATGCCTATCGCTATGAGCGAAAGCGGGGTGGTCATGGAGGAAAGCGGACCCAGTATGTCCTTTGCAGGCTCGGGGCTCACCTTGGCGAGCATGAGCGCGAACACTATCGCTACTGAGATCAGTACTGGGTTCAGCGCTATCTTGGAAACTATCTTTCCGGCGTCCAGCTTCTTCTTCCTCCAGAATTGCACGAGGGGCAGCAGGATGCCGAACACTACTATGTTCGTGGCGACTATGACCATAGCCATCGTGTCCAGCGTGTCCGGGAACACGGACTGGCTCACCGGGACCCCTAAATATATGACATTTCCGAATGTTGACGATATGGCTATTGCCACGAAGCAGTCATTGTCTATTTTTTTGGCCGCAAGCAACGCATACGCGAGCCCTGCGACCAACGCAGTCGGAATCAGGACCAGCAGGAAAGCGTCCCGCAGCGCGCCCAGATCGGCGACGCTGTCCGCCTTGAGTATTATGGCCGCTGGCAGACACACGTAGAACACGAAATTCGCTATTGTCCTGTAGCCTTCGGTCTTGACGAATCCCGCCTTGTTTACGGCCGCGCCGATAGCTAGGAATACGATTATCAGGAGTACGGGTTCCATCGCAATTGCCTCAATCCTTCAGCGCCCTCTCCACTAACTTCTCCGCCTCGCCTATGTACGTCCCGTAGTCAAAAAGTGCGTCTATCTCTTTTTTCTGGAATTTCTTCCCTGCCTCGCTGGTCGCGAACAGCTCCTTGAGGTGCTTCCCTTCCCGGAAAGCCTTCTGGCTGAGCTCGCGCACGAACTCGTGCGCCTCCTGCCTTCCCATCAGTCCCTTCTCGGTAATCTCGATCATGAGCCTCTCGGCCATTATAAGCCCGTGGGTGAGCTCCAGGTTTGCGCTTATCCTCTGAGGGAAGAATTCCAGCCCCTTCAATATCGCGGTAATCTCTTTTATCATGTAGTCCAGCACTATGAAGCTCTCGGAAAACAGGAACCTCTCGTTCGCCGAATTCGTCAAATCACGCTCGTGCTCCAGTGCTACGTTCTCCAGCGCCACCTGCACGTTCGCCCTCACCAGCCTCGCAAGGCTGCACACGCGCTCGCTCTTGTGCGGGTTCCTCTTGTGCGGCATAGTGGATGAGCCCACCTGCTTGGAAGCGAAAGGCTCTCCCACCTCGCCTATCTCCGTCCTCTGCAAGTTCCGTATCTCCTTGGCTATCTTCTCGACTCCCGCTGCGGTGAGAGCCAGCACCTGCAGCACTTCCGCGTGCCTGTCCCTCTGCACCACCTGCGTCGCAACCGGAGCAGGAGAAAGTCCCAAATCGTCCATCACCATCTTTTCTATCTGGATTCCCTGGCCCTTGAACGTGGCCATGGTTCCCACAGCGCCGCTCATCTTCCCCACGAGGATGCGCTTCTTGGCCTCCGCGAGGCGCTCCAGGTTTCGTCCAGCCTCCTGATAATATATTGCGAATTTCATTCCGTAAGTGGTGGGCGTGGCGTGCTGGCCGTGCGTTCTCCCTATGCAGATGGTTTTCTTGTGCTTCTGCGCGAGGTCCTTCAGGACTGCCCGCAGTTCCGCGAGCCTCTTCTCGATCTGCCCTATCGCGTCCCTGAAAATGAGCGCTGTTGCCGTGTCTTCTATATCATAACTCGTGGATCCGAGGTGGATGTACGCTCCCGCGTCTCCGGCCTGCTCGCTCATCGCCTTCACCATGGCCATGAGGTCGTGGTGTATTTCCTTCTCTATCTCCTGCACCCTCTCCAATTCGACTTTCCCCTTTGCCGCCTCTATCTTCTTGACTGCGTCTTTGGGGATGTTGCCGAGCTTGGCGTGCGCCCTCGCGAGCGCTATCTCTACGTCCATCCAGCGATCCAGCTTCGCCTTCTCGGTGAAGATTTCGCTCATCTCGGTTCTGTACCTTCCGTCAAGTGGAGAAACCAGATCCATAATCATCCCGATTCCTCTATCGGAAACGGGATTTTAATAGATTCACTTTGCCAGCCCGTAGAGGTGGAACTTGCGCT
>JBBITJ010000010.1:24158-29453 GCA_037440825.1 Microcaldota archaeon
TCCCAGTCCACCCCTATTCCCGCGAACCTTTCGCCGAGCCGCCTCACCAGCCCGGCTATCCCCTCGTTTTCCGTGCAAGCAGTCCAGAACGCTTCCCTTCGGAATGGGGGCCGCACGAGTTTCCGCAGTGCCTGCATCCGTGGCCGCAGCCCGTCGAGGACATCACTGCTCCTATATCTGTGCTTATCCTCGCGTGTTGGCCGCTTCCTTGAGCTCTGCCAGCTGCCTCTTGAGCGCGCCGACCATCCTGCGGGCTTCGCTCTCCGTGGGGCGCCTCAACCTGTGCTGTTCAATACTCGTATTACTACTTAAAACCACTTATAAAACTTTTTCCAATTTGCCCCCGAAAGGCATTTTATATTCCTCTCTTCAATCCCCTTCATGGCAAAGAGGAAAAACGGCCCGAATATCATCATTGAAGCCCTCAAGTTCTCTTTCGGGACCTTGAAATGGTTCGTCCTTGCGCTCATAGGGGTATTCTCATTTCTTTTCCGCAAGGGGGCCGATATACGGGCGGAGCGCAGGCGTCCTGCTATAGAATCATCCTATTCCCCTTTCGAGGAGCTGGAAGCCAAGGAAGGCTCGCTCGCTAAATTCGAGTCCGAGCTTTACTCGGGCAAGAGCCTGATAGGGCTTGTGATCGGTGCGCGCGGCTCAGGGAAAAGCGCGATAGGGCTGCGGATGCTGGAGAATGCTGCTGCGAAAGGGTTCAGGACTTACGCGATGGGCTTCAAGAAGGAAACCCTTCCCAAGTGGATAATCCCCGTCTCCTCCCCGGAAGAAGTGAAGCCCAATTCCTTTCTCCTCGTGGACGAGGGCGGGATAGCGTTCTCTTCCCGCAATTCCATGTCAGAGGCGAACAAGCTGCTTAGCGAACTCCTTTTCATTTCCAGGCACAAGGACCTGAGCGTCCTTTTCATAACCCAGAATTCGGCGACGATAGAAGTCAACACGCTGCGCCAGATAGATTACCTCGTATTGAAGCAACCTTCCCTGCTCCAGCTGGATTTCGAGCGCAAGAAGATACGGGACGTCTATACGGAAGCCAAATCCGGATTCGGCAGGCACGCCGGGAATCCAGGGCTCGCCTACCTGTATGCCCACAACTACCGGGGTTTCATCTCCAATTCCCTTCCGTCGTTCTGGAGCGCGGAAGTGAGCAAGGCCTATAGGGACAAATGAGGAATTTTTAACATTTGCCCCCCAATATTCCACGATGTACTCTTCCAAATCCTCATCTATGCTGGAAAAGATCGGCATATCCATAGGGGACCGCATAAAGCTCGAAACCAGGGACGGAACATTTGAGGGCATCCTAATGCCCAGGGCGGGGGAGAGCGACGACCTCGTCATAAAGCTGGATTCCGGATACAACGTGGGCATCAGCGTTGAAGGATCGAAAATATCGCTTGTGGAAAAGGGAGCGAAGAAAGCCGAGGAAAAAGAAGAGCCGCACAAGCGCGGGGACATCGCGATACTGGGTTGCGGAGGAACAATCTCCTCGAAAGTGGAATACAAGACAGGCGCGGTCTATCCTGCGCTTACTCCAAAAGACATTTTCAACGCATTTCCGAAAATAAGGGAAATGGCTTCCGTGCACACCAAGCTGCTTTTCCAGCTCTTCTCCGAAGACATGAGCATCGGGCATTGGAAGCTCGCAGCGCAGGCCGTGCGCGACGAGATAAATGACGGCGCCAAGGGGATAGTGATAATGCACGGCACGGACACCATGCATTTCACTTCGGCAGCTCTTTCCTTCGCATTGCAGAACCTTCCGGTTCCGGTGGTGATGGTGGGCGCCCAGCGCTCTTCCGACCGCCCGAGCTCGGACAACGAGACCAACCTTTACAATTCAGTCCTGATCGCAAAGAGCGACATCGCCCACGTAGGAATATGTATGCACGGCTCGAGCAACGACGATTTCGCATATTTCCACAAAGGGACGAAAGTGCGGAAGATGCACTCGTCCAGGAGGGATGCCTTCCAATCCATAAATTCGCTTCCGCTCGCAAAAGCCGATTACAAGACCGGGAAAGTCGAGCCGCTCGTCCAGGATTACAACAAGAGGGACGAGAAGAGGAAGCTCGATCTCCAGGACCATTTTTCCGAGAACGTGGGCATGCTTTATGTCCATCCAGGCATAAAACCGAAGTTCGTGGACAAGTTCGCTGATTACGACGGCGTCGTGATCGTCGGGACCGGATTGGGGCACACGCCCACCAATCCCTTCGACAACAAATTGGGCAAGAGCATAGCTCCGAATCTCAAGGCGCTCGCGGATTCCGGAGTTTCGCTGGTGATGAGCACCCAGACGATTTACGGAAGGGTGAACATGGACGTCTATTCCTCCGGCAGGCTATTGCAGGAAATCGGAATAATTGGAAGCGGCGCGGATTGGACTCCAGAAACCGCTTACGTCAAACTCTGCTGGGTGCTCGGCAAGGAGAAAGACCCGAAGAAAGTGCAGTCCCTGATGATGAAAAATGTCGCAGGGGAGATAAGCGAACGCATACCCTACGAGGACAAGTTCATTGACTTCTGATTTTGATTACCTGAATGGCCTATTATTGCGTCTCAGCGGAAGGAAGCCGGAGCCCATATGCATCGCAAGGCTCTTCTGCGCCCTCTCCAATTCGAGGGGATCAAGCGCAGCCCTCAAATCAGCCTCAATCAAAATCGCAGGGTAAGCGTAAGTCCTGTTTATCTTCGAGAGCGTATAAACAAGGGACGCGATTTCCGGAAACGCGGAACCCAGGAATTCCACCCGCAGCGGCCTGTCCCCTTCCACAGGCTTGAGGTACATGACGTTTATCCCTTCCCCATCTGTTCCGAAATCGCGCGTGATGGGGTGCTTCCTCACGTCAGAAGTGTATCTGAATGCGAACGTCCGCTCCCCTTCCTTGAGCAGGTGGCTCAGGAAGACGGAATCCGAGGCCTGCACATCCAGCACGGTCCGCGCGATGTCCACGAACCTTTTCGAGCGCGAATCCTTTATCACTCCCAAAAGGGTGCAGCCCTTCTCCTTCGTCGTCTCGTAAAGCTTCTTGTACAGCCGCACCACGTTTTGGTATTCGTAGGCTATGTCGCTATCGTCAGGCGGCTTGTCCGCGGTAAGGGGCAAAAGAGAGCCGTCGAGCATGAGGTATTTGGGACTCTTCTTCTCAACGACCGAAATTGCGCACTCTATCTCCTTCCTGAGCCTGAACAGCGAACGGAAAGCCATAACTTCCCGTTCGTCCAGCCCTATTTTTATCTCGTAATCCGCTTCTGGAAATGCATTGGGAAGATACTCGTGGGAAACAAGCTGCGAATCCCTGTATTCGAAAACAGCCGCAACAGCGCGCGAGATCACAAGATCCGTGCCGTGCATCTCCTGCGCCAGGAGCCCTCCGTCCACAGCCGCAACAGTTCCGTCAATCTTCGCCTCATCCAGCCGCGCCACAAGGCCTTTCTCCAGCGCGTCCCTGAACACGTGGTCCGAGCTCCTAAGCTGGCCCGCCTTCTCCTTTAGGGTTCCCTCCATCGCGCGTATGTGCTCAGCCGCGGCCTTGATCTTGTCAAGCATGAGCGGATTTCGGAAAACCAGTTATTAAACCTGAGGAGGCGGGGTTTCCAGTGCATCTGATAACTTTATAATTCAAAAAGCGCTTATCCACACATGGGCATCCTGGAAAAGATGAGGATAAAAAGCTCGGACCTGAAGCAGGCGATAGTTGTCCGCACTGATCTGGAAATGGGGAAAGGCAAGATTGCCGCCCAGGCCGCGCATGCATCCATTTCCGCTTACCTTGAAGCCGAGCGCAGGAATCCTGAAGACGCTGAAAAATGGCTCGAAGAGGGCATGAAAAAAGTGGTCCTGAAAGTCCAGACCGAGAAAGAGCTTTTCCAGTACTTCAAGCAGGCAAAAGACGCAGGGCTTCCTGTTTCCGTGATACGCGACGCAGGGCTAACGCAGATCGAAGACGGAAGCGCCACAAGTTTCGGAATAGGGCCTGCTGATTCTAAGGAAATAGACAAGATCGTGGGCAAGCTGAAGCTTCTCTGAATCACCCTGTTTTTTATTCCTTGTTCTGGATAATCCGATAATGGAACTGCCTGAATTGAAAGGCGCGTGGGAGCTCGTGCTTGCGCTTGCAATAGGCGCCATCGCGTTCCTGATAAGCCCGTGGTTCGCGGACAGGTTCGCCCCGCTCGGATATTTAGGGGTATTCCTTTTCTCGCTAGTCGCATCAGCCACGATCGTGCTTCCTGTGCCTTCGTGGATACTGGTGTTCTCCCTTTCCGGCTCACTCAATCCGCTGCTTCTGGGCATCGCGGCCGGAGCAGGCTCAGGGCTCGGAGAGCTCACGGGCTATTTCGCAGGCAGGGGCGGAACCGCGCTCGTGGGCACGGATAAGATTTCCCTGCTCGACAGCCACAAGAAATGGATAACCAAGGCCGAATCCATAACCCTGTTCGTGGTCGCGTTCCTCCCCAATCCGTTCTTCGACATCGCAGGCATAGCCGCAGGGATCCTCAAGATTCCGGTATGGCGCTTCCTGATCGCGGTGATTTTGGGGAAGACGGCGCGCTTCATACTCTTCGCGTATTTCGGGTTCAGGCTGCTCAACGGAGTATAGGTTGGTTCCATGGTCAAGCTCATAATTTTCGACCTCGACGAGACGCTGCTCCGCCTTCCGGTGCCTTGGGATGCGGTGAAGGCGGAAGTTATCTCTTACGGGAGGAAGGAAGGTGTGGAATTTGATGAGGATTCCCACATAATCTCCCTCTCCTCAGCAATCTCCAATACTCCCGGGCACAAGAAAGCCGTGGATTCCATCTGGAGGAAGCACGAGGTCGCTACATTAGAGCATACCGGGGTGGAACGCTACCCTAAAGCCGAGGAATTCGTGAGGAAGCTCCGCTCCGAGGGGCTGAAGCTCGCCATAGCTTCGAACAACTGCCACGAGACAATCGAGAAGGCGCTCGTGCTCGCGGGCATGCGGGAATTCTTCAACCTCATCGTGGGAAGGGACGATGTCCTCAATACCAAGCCCGCGCCCGACATGCTCCTGAAAATCGCGTGGAAATTCAAGCTCGAAAAGAAAGAGATTATATTCATAGGCGACAGCGATAACGACATGAAAGCCGCGAACGCTGCAGGAATAAGATTCGTTCTAGCGAAGCCGAATTCGGACTTTTCCAGCATCGCTTCAGAACTCGGAACCTAAGACTGAAAATTTTGAAATTATAATTATGGGCTAGTGAGCGTAGCGAACGTGATCGGAGGGGGAGTCGGGAGGAACACAAGAACCT
>JBBITJ010000011.1:0-1504 GCA_037440825.1 Microcaldota archaeon
TCTGACAGTTTCCGATTTTACTCTTTTTCCTTGATAAAGTCGAATCCTTTTTCCCGAAGCGTCTTTATCGTCCCGCTGGATGCGAGGGAGACGGTGCGTGCCTTCTTCCCGTTCAGGTTTTCTATCAATGCGAGGGCGCCCAGCAGCTCGTGCAGCACTCCGCGTTCGCATCGTATTAAACCGAGCCCGCTTTTTTCATCATATTGCAGGAGCTTGTACGAAAGTTTTGAATAGCCGTATTCTCCGAAAAACTTCAGCAGGAAGGCGTAGAGCCCGCCCTTCACGTCGCTCTCGCTTATTTTTTCAGCGCTTTTGGTCTGGAAAACTATGTAGCGCTTCTTGAGCTTCAGTGCCGAATACATACGGCTATTTTAAGGTGTTCGTTTTTATAAAATAGCAGGTGTTTCCATGGAGAAAGCGCTCATAATTATGGGAAGCGAAAGCGACCGGAAGATCGCGGAGAAGGCGGAGGAAGTGTTCAAGGAATTCGGGGTGGAATTCCGCACCGAGGTCGCTTCTGCGCACAGGAACCCGGAGAAAGTCGAGAAGATATTGAAGGAGACTTCCGCTGATGTCGTCATTGCGATTGCCGGGCTCTCTGCCCACCTGCCCGGAGTGTGCGCATCCAAGACCGTGAAGCCGGTTATCGGCGTGCCTGTGGAGGCGAAGCTGGGCGGGATGGATGCGCTCCTTTCAATAGTTAACATGCCGCCGGGAATACCTGTTGCTACGGTTGGAATAGACAACGGAAAGAACGCGGCGCTGCTCGCTGTGCAGATACTCGCGGTTGCGGACAAGGCGATGCACAGGAAGCTCGTGGATTACCGGGAAAAGATGAAGAAGTGATCATGTGGATTTGAAATTCCATTTTCCTGCAATATTGAGGAATCACAAGCGCGGACCTGCCATAATCCAGCCAAAGGACGCAGGGCTCATAATCGCGTATACTGGAATAGGGAAAGAGAGCGTCGTTGTCGAAGCCGGCACAGGGAGCGCATTCCTCACCACGATGCTCGCGAACGTAGTGAAGAGAGTGCACTCTTACGAGAGGAAGCCGGAATTCTACAAGCTTGCGAAGAAGAATCTCGAGCGCGCCGAAATTACCAATGTGGAATTGAAGCACAAGGACATACTTGAAGGGATAGACGAGAAGGATGCTGACCTGGTTTCCTTGGACATGCCTGATGCTGAAAAAGTTGTTGCGTCTGCGCACGCCGCGCTGAAGAAAGACGGGTGGTGCGTGGGCTATTTGCCGAACATTGAACAGGCAAAGGCATTCTACATGGAGTGCCACAAGAACGGATTCGCGGACATGTTCATGCTTGAAGGAATTGTGAGGGACTACGAAGTGAGGGAGTACGGCGTCCGCCCTGTGCACATAGGACTAACGCACACCGCATACCTGGTCTTTGCGAGGAAATGACATGGAAGAACGTATGAAGCTCTTTTTCGACATCGACGACGTGCTGTTCCCCTCTACCGAATTTTCGGCTCTCGCTAGGAA
>JBBITJ010000011.1:1604-3308 GCA_037440825.1 Microcaldota archaeon
TCGACATCGACGACGTGCTGTTCCCCTCTACCGAATTTTCGGCTCTCGCTAGGAAAAACGCGCTCAACGCGATGATAGAGCTGGGGCTCGATGCGTCTTACGCGGAGCTGGACAGGAGGCTGGAAAAAGTGATAGCCGAGAAGAGCTCGAA
Organism: Microcaldota archaeon; assembly: GCA_037440825.1. Lineage (GTDB taxonomy): Archaea > Micrarchaeota > Micrarchaeia > Anstonellales > Bilamarchaeaceae > JAHJBR01. Next base: position 1,756 of record JBBITJ010000011.1, read on the forward strand.
TTATCCCAACCACTTCGACCTCCTGCTGGCGAAGATGAAGATTGAGGAAGGCGAGAGGGCGAAGTACGTTGCTGCCGCCGTGGGAGCTTACCACGACACCAAGGCAGCGATACACCCCTACCCCGACGTGCCGATGGTACTCCTTAAGCTCAGGGAAAGGCATGACCTGTACGTGGCGAGCGACGGGATAGCAGTTAAGCAATGGGACAAGCTCATAAGGATGAAGATCGCGATGTTCTTCAGCGGCGTTTTTGTCTCTGAAAGCCTCGGGATACAGAAGAGCCCCGCATTCTACAGGAAAATAGCCAAAATCCTTAACGCAAAACCCGGAACCTGCGTGATGGTGGGGGACAGAGAGGACAAGGACATAGCTCCTGCGAAGAAGGCAGGTTGGCTCGTAGTGCGGATGCGCAGGGAAGGCGCCAAATACGCAGGAGGCAAAAGCGCGGCCGATGCCGAAATCAGCTCGCTTTCCGAGCTTGCTGACGAATTGGGAAGAATTTAAAATGGTTTTTTACAGAATGTATAAAACGGTGTTGGACATGAGGAAATCATATCTCGTATTCGCATTTGTGATTATGGCGGCTTTCCTGCTCCTCTTCGGATGCAGCGGAATCCAGACATGCACGAGCGACAAGCAGTGCAAGTCCTGGCAGAGCTGCGACGTGGACAAGAAGGTGTGCATCCTCAAGCCAGGCTCGTGCAACACCGACGCTGACTGCAACGACACGCTGAAGGCGTGCAACACCACGAACCACTCGTGCATGTTCCAGCCAGGCAAATGCAAGGCGAGCAACGACTGCCAGAGCTGGCAGGTATGTGCGGGCGACACGTGCGCGGCAAGACCCGGCTTCTGCGACAACGACAGCGTGTGCGGGAAAGCGAACGAATACTGCAACCAGCAGACGCACATGTGCGACCCGAGGCCCGGCTACTGCTACGACAATTACGATTGCCAGGGATGGCAGGTGTGCAACGTGAGCAGCGGGAAGTGCGCGCCCATGGAAGGCAGGTGCGACTCCAGCTACCAGTGCAAGGAATGGCAGTACTGCAACACCACGCTCAACGAATGCAAATCCAAGGCAGGATTCTGCAAGAACGACCTCGAGTGCGCCGACTGGGCGAGATGCGACGAATCGCTGAACAAGTGCGTTTCCAGGCCGGAATACTGCGCTGACGACAGGGAGTGCGCAAGCTGGGAGCTCTGCAACACGGACCACCAGTGCGAGCCCAAGAAGGACTACTGCAACACATACAAGGACTGCGATTCGTGGCAGTATTGCGAGAGCTCGACGCACCAGTGCATGCTCAAGGTGGGCTACTGCTCATCGAACAGGGACTGCACGTCCAACGAGTACTGCGACGACAAGGACCACGTATGCAAATAGCCGGGTCATCCTAGGAATTCGACGTCTTTCTTGCCGTAGAAATGACGGTTGCCAGTGAGGAGCTTTGTCCGATTCGCGAGTGTTGCAGCGTATATCAGCCTCCGCAGAACCCCTATTGCAGTGCATGGTCATTCCTCGTGCGACTGCCACATCCTCCTTTTCTGG
>JBBITJ010000011.1:3408-13419 GCA_037440825.1 Microcaldota archaeon
TTCATAGGCATGCAGAACGCGAAGTTCATAGAGATTAACCCCGCGACGTTCGTTTCCATAGGCGACCTCACCAAGCCGCCTGCGCTCATCGCGATCGTGGGGTTCTTCATCACTTCGGCGCTTGTTGCGCGCAAGGTGCAGGGCGGGATGTTCCTCGGCATGCTCATAACGACCCTGTTTGCGATGGGCATAGGATTCACGCCCCTTCCTGAAGCGATATTCTCTATGCCTCCTGACATATCCAAGGTGGCGTTCAGGATAGATTTCAAGGCCGCTGCGCAGCCCGCGCTCGTGCCCGTGGTGTGGTCACTTTTCATAATAACCTTCCTGGACCTCCTCGGAACGATAACCGCGCTGACAGTGAAGAGCGGCAGGGGAGCAGGATTGGAGAAAGCCATGGGCGTCAACACCATAGGCGGGATGCTTGGCGCGAGCATAGGCACCAGCTCCACGGTCACTTACCTGGAAAGCGCTGCGGGAATAGAAGCAGGAGGGAAGACCGGGCTCACCGCGGTGTTCATAGCGCTGCTCTTCTTCGCGTCCATATTCTTTTTCCCGCTGATAAAATCCATACCTATCGAGGCGGCTGCGCCCGTCATGATAATAGTCGGGGAAGTGATGCTGCTCCAGATAAGGTTCGTGAACCTCAACGACTACACGGAATCCATCCCTGCACTCATGACCGTTGCAACGATACCTTTCACCTTCTCCATCTCTAACGGGATAGGGGTGGGCTCCATAGCTTACATATTCCTCAAGATAGTCACCGGAAAGCGCAAGGAAGTGCATCCTGCGATGTACTTCATCGCCTTCCTCTCAGTCCTCGAGTTCGCGAACGTGTTCTGAATCCCTTGGCGAATCGTAGAGCCAGTGCTTGTTGAATTCCACGAGCCTGTTGAACTCCCTTGAAAAATCCTTGTGCGCCAGCTCCATCGCCGAATCGAAGAGATTCCTGAACCTGGCCGCCCCTTTCTTCGACGTGGAGAGGAATTCCATGAAGAGCTTCTTCGCCTCGTCCAGGAGAAGGTCGAATCTCTGCCTTGGCGCGTTGCCGGTCCTTGCCTTGATATCGCGCGCGGCCTCCCCTATCCTCCTGGGCCATTCGGAAGAGTGGAAGAAAGCGTAGACAAGCCCCTTCGCGGCATTTGCCTGCGGTCCCAAGATGAGCTGGAGCTTGATGTATGCGAGCGCATCCGGCCGTTCCCCCAACCTGGAGCATATGTCTATTGCGGCGAGCTTCTCGAACGGCGACTGCACGTTCAGTGCAGCCCTGAAATCGAAGTCGCAGAGCTCGCGGGCCCTGGAAGCCGCTGCGCGCACCGCTTCCCTGTAAGGGAAGCACTCGTCATGCTCGTATTCGCTGGCTATCGCAGAGATCGTTTCCTTCAGCGACTTGCCGTTCCACGGCCTGAGCCGCATTATCTCCTCTTCCGGCTTGGTGCGGAAAGAGTGCCAGTCCAGACCTCTCCTCTTCGGGATGCCGCATCCTTTGAACAGGTCCCCTTGCCTGCCCTTGAGATTGTTATTCATGATGAGCGCCTAGGAAACGCAGGATTTCGTATGCCTTCCTGCCCTCTTCCATCTAATTATTATCACAAAATAGTATGTATAAAGAAGTTTTTAAATATATAATTTGGTGTTGCTGGAATTCGCTCATTGCCGAACTCGTCCTAGTTATGTTTATAAATGGCTGGAAGGATAAGAGTTTGCCAAACCTCAGGTGAAATGATGAAACTGGGCATAGTTATAAGCTCGAACGAGCCGGAAAACGCGTGGAACGCATTCAGGCTCGCCAACCTCGCACTGGACAAGAAGGACGACGTCAAGGTGTTCCTTCTCAACAGTGGGGTGGAGTGCCTTGAGGACAAGGGAAAATACAACGTCAAGACGCTTTCGCAGCAGTTCGAGGGCAAGGGAGGCAAGCTGCTCGCCTGCGGCACGTGCATAAGAAGCAGGAAGATGGGGGACGTATGCGAAATATCCAACATGGAAACCCTTTATAATGTGATAAAGGAGTGCGAGAGGACGGTATTCCTGTGATGTTTATGAGAAAAGTTGCGATAATCGGAGTCGGAATGACGAAGTTCGGGGAGCACTGGGAGCGCGGCTACCGCGACCTCGTGATAGAGGCAGGGGTGAAAGCCATAGAGGACGCAGGCCTGCAGGGCAACGAGATTTCCGCGGGCTACGTGGGAAGCATGGCGTCCGGAAGCCTTATCGGCCAGGAGCACGTCGGCGCCCTGATAGCGGACCAGATGGGGCTAAATCCCATACCAGTCACGAGATTGGAGGCTGCGTGCGCATCCGGAGGAGTTGCGCTCCGGCAGGGCTACCTTGCAGTGGCGAGCGGCGCGCACGACTTCGTAGTAGTAGGCGGAGTGGAGAAGATGAACGACCTGGACACCAACGCTGTTTCCGAAATCCTCGGAGGCGCGGGAGACCAGGAATGGGAACTTTTCCTCGGCGCGACCTTCCCTGGGCTGTACGCGCTCATGGCCAAGAGGCACATGCACGAATACGGAACTACGGAGGAGATGATGGCGGCTGTCGCGGTCAAGAACCACGAGCACGGCTCCAGGAACCCGTACGCGCAGTTCCAGAACAAGATTTCCATAGAAACAGTGATGAAATCCAAGATGGTCGCTGACCCGCTCAAGGTCTTCGACTGCTCGCCGATAACTGACGGCGCTGCCGCGGTTGTATTGGCGCCGCTGGACGTGGCGAAGAAATACAACCAGCAGCCCATAGAGATATTGGCGAGTGCGCAGGCATCGGACACCATAGCGCTCCATTCGCGCGAGAAGCTCACAGAAATGAAGGCGACCAAAATCGCGGCGCAGAAGGCGTACGAGCAGGCGAAGCTTACTCCCAAGGATATAGATGTTGCGGAAGTGCACGACTGCTTCACAATCGCCGAAATCCTGGCGACCGAGGACTTGGGATTCTTCAAGAAAGGGGAAGGGGGAAAGGCCGCGCTGGACGGAAAGACATACTTGAACGGAGAGATTCCCATAAACACTTCAGGAGGGCTCAAGGCTGCAGGCCACCCTGTCGGCGCTACAGGCATAAAGCAGGCTGTGGAGCTCGCGTGGCAATTGCGCGGAAAGGCGGAAGGAAGGCAGGTTGCAGACGCTGAGATCGGATTGGCGCACAACGTCGGAGGAAGCGGCGCGACCGCAGTGGTGCACATTTTCAAAAAGGTGTAATTATGAAAGAGAGCATACCGCTTACTTGGAGAAGGATCCCTGAAAGGTACAGGCTGAGAGGCAACAAATGCGTTGCCTGCTCGACCACATACTTCCCGCCTAGGATAGTGTGCCCCAAGTGCAGGAGGAAAGGCAAGCTCGAGCCCATGAACTTCAAGGGCAACGGAAAAGTTTATTCGTTTACCGAGATAAGCAGCCCTGCGAGCGGATTCGAGGAGCAGGTGCCTTACGTTTTCGCCATAATCGAATTGGACGAGGGCCCGCGTGTGACCGGGCAGATCGTAGATGCACGCAACCACGATGTCAATATAGGGGACAAGGTCGAGGCGGTGTTCAGGAAGATACAGAGCGACGACCCGGAAGGATTAATACACTACGGATTCAAGTTCAGGCTCGTGAAGTGAAGGTGATTGAAATGGCCAAGGTGCACATTAAAAACGAGAACAAGACCGTGGAGCTTCCGGACGGGAGCAACCTCGTTGATTTGGAAGGCAAGACAGGAGCGATATTCGCTTGCAAAGTAGGCACGTGCGGCGCGTGCATCGCAACAATAGTGGACGGCGCAGAGAACCTCGAGCCGCCCACTGAGACGGAGAAGATGTACCTCGACGCTTTCGGCGGCGCAGGAAAAAGGCTGCTCTGCCAGACAGTGATCAAGAAGGGAGAGGTCACTATAGAATACTAGCTTTCTTTTTTCCAGCTCTTTTTATTCAGAACTCCTTCGCCTTCCCGACAGCTTCGTGGAGCGAAGAGAAATTGTGCTTCTTCAGCATCTCCTCCAATTCCATTTCCATTCTCGCAAAGGACTGCACCCCTTCCTTATACAAGATGGAAGCCGCAGCGAATGCGTCCGCTCCTGCGAGCGCGTACGCGAACGCGTCCTTTCCTGTCAGTATGCCGCCGCACCCGACTATTGGAATGGAGCCCTTGAAGAATTCATAATAGCGCCTCACGTTGCCCCAGCCGAGCATCTTCAGCGCTTCTCCCCCGAGCCCGCCCCACTTGGGCTTGAGCATTATCTGCGCCCTGTCCGCGTCTATGTACATCGCGTTGCCTATCGTGTTGATGGCGACTATGATGTCCACGCCTGCCTTCTTGGCGATCTCGCAGAACTCCATCTGCGCAGCCACGTCCATGAACGGCGCGACCTTCACCGCGATCTTCTTTTTGGTGTTCTTCTTCACCGCGCGTATCACCTGCTCCGTGGCTTCTGGATCGTAGATTATCTGCGATTTGCCGTGCAGGTTCGGGCAGGAAAGGTTCAATTCGAGCACGTCCGCAACCTGGGAGAGGGTGCGCGCCATCTCCTCCGCCTCGTTCGTGTCGAATCCGCTCATGCTCGCGAACACGGGCTTCCGGGTCTGCTTCTTCACTTCTGATATTATGCTGGCCATCTCCTTGTAGCCAGGATTGGGCAGCCCCATGGCGTTTATCGTCGTTCCTCCGAGTATGTAGAACCTCGGGCCGGGGTTCCCGACCCTTGGCTGGAACGTAGCGGTCTTGGTGGTTATGAAGCCTGCGCGCGAATTCGCGATCTGCATGAGCTTCTGGAGCGAATCGTCGTTCGCGCCTGAGCCATTCGTGAACACTCCGTCAAGCTGGAGGTCTCCTAATTTGGTTTTGAGCATAGAATCATCCAAAGAAGGATATGCTGGATGGGTTTTATAAGAATTACAGACCTGAGACGAAGACTTCCCTCTCCGCGTTTATGTCCAGCGCGAAAGGCACGTCGAGCTTCACGCGCAGCGTCCATATGTGGATTTTGCTGTCGTGCCCGAACTCGCGGCTCGTGGGCTGCGCGTTCTGCGGGAGCGCGAATTTAACCGAGAACTCCTTTTGCTGGTAGCCTCCTTCTTCCCCAAGCCTCTTCACTTCCCTGTGTATCACGTGCTCCTCCACCCTCTCCTCCTTCGTGAAGGGCACTTCGGTGTAAAGCCCCAACTTCTTCCGCTCCTCTATCTCTGATTGGGGAATGTGCCTCGTGATGTTCACCTTCCTCTTTTCCGTGCACACGAGCTCGGCGAACACACCCCTTGTTTTGACTGCTTTGCCCAAGGAGAGCAAAACAGTTGCCGTGATGGTGTCGCCAGCGGCGTATTCGTCCTTGTCCAACATTATTTCTATCCCCATTGGCATTACCTATATGATTTTCATCTCCCAGTCGGCGAGAAGGTGCGACAGATAGCCTATTCCGCCTGCTAGCGCGAACTTGAACCCCAGCAGGAGGTAGATGAGCACCGTGAAGACGGCTGTGAAGAAGAACGAATGGGTGATTCCCCTGTGCTCTGGCTTGAAATATGTGAAGACCGTGAAATACACCCCGACCAAAGCGAACGTGCGGAGCGCGAAGCTCTCCGTAAGGGCGCAGGAGAAGCCGGTGCAGTAAGACATGTACGTTGCTATCGCGGCTATGAGCGGAACCGTCTTGTCCAGCAGCCCGCGCGCCTTGGAGCCCACGTGGTCCAGATCCGGAAGGAGCGCGCTCCCTGCCGCGAAAAGCCCGAAAATGGCGAGTTGGACGAAGTCCTTGGTTATGAATATGTAGAATGCAGCGAGCGCGAGGAGCACGCCGATCACGATGTGTTTGAGCCAATTCACGGAATCACTTGAGTGTGAAGTATATGCGCCTGTTCGCAGCGCCCTTGTTCTCCAGTTTCAGGATTTCTATTCTTCCTATTTCAGAAGTGTTCTTCACATGCGTGCCCCCATCAGCCTGTATGTCCACGCCCGGAATCTCGACTATGCGCAGCACCGGAATGGAAGGCGGCAGGGCTGCTGCGAGCTTCACTATTCCGGGAATCTTCATCGCGTCCTCGCGCGGAAGGGAATAGATTTTCAGCTCGATACCCTGCGCTATCTTTTCGTTCGCCTTCCTCACTACCTCGTCGAATTTCGCCCTGTCGAAGTTCTCGAGCGAGAAATCGAACCTGCTCTTGTCAGCATCGAGCTGGTTTCCGGTTATTAGCGCGCCAGTTTCGGATGCGAACATGCCTGCCAGGATGTGCGCTGCTGTGTGCATGCGCATCAGGGCATGGCGGCGGTTCCAGTCTATTGTGCAGTGCACTGCATCCCCGGCTTTGAGCCCCTCCCTATCCAGCTCGTGGATTATCTTCCCGTCCTTTTTTTCGACGTTCAAAACCCTGAACTCGGAACCGTTCGAAACCAGCTTGCCTGTGTCGCTGGGCTGGCCTCCGCCGCGAGGGTAGAAGAGGTTGCTGTCAAGGACGACTTTCTTGGGCTCTATAACTTCCAAGACCTGCGCCTCGCACTCTTTCGCATACGAATCATGAAGGTAGATCGGATCGCCCATGGAAGAGAATTGCGGGATAGGGTTTTAAAAAACAATTCGAAGAATAATGTATGCTAATTCCGCTGTTCCAAATCCCACAAGGATTCTGGCTGCAAAGCTGGCTGCGGAATTGCTTTAAGATAGCGGGATAGGGTAGCTTGGAGTGCCCGCCGGATCCCCATCGTGTAATGCGCTGGGGAGGCGAAGCTCATAACCCGGAGATCGTTGGTTCAAATATTCGAACCAGAAATTCTGGTTTGGGTTGGCAATCCATCTCCCGCTATCTTTCTTTTAAAAGGAAGCTTTCTGCGCGCCTGGAGTTCTTGTCGTTCGAGAAGCCGATTTTCCTATTCCACATTGCCAGGTTTTTTATCTCTTCCAAGACAACCGCACTTTGCCCCCTCAGATTTGGTATATGCCGGGCTCGAAACCAAAATTTGGTGATTAGTTTGTTTTCGACCCAAATTTCGAGTTTTGGTAAAATAATAAAAACAAAAATAAAAATCAGACGATTATAGTAGTTGTTTTCTCGTCTTTTTCTTTGTCAAAGTCAGTTACTAGCGCTTCTGTTGTCAAGATCATAGATGCAATCGAAGTGGAATTCTGCAAAGCGTTTCTCACAACTTTCGTCGGATCTATGACTCCTGCTTCGAACAAATCTTCGAAGACGTCTGTGTCTGCGTTGTAACCGAATCTTTCATTTTTATGGTCTTTTATCTTTGCTATGATTTCTGCACCTTCTCTGCCAGAATTTGCAGCGATCTGGCGGATTGGCTCTTCCAGTGTTTTTTTCACAATTTCAACCCCTATTTGCTGGTCTCTTTCAAGTTTTAATTTCTCCAATTCTGCAATAGCCCTGAACAACGTGAGGCCACCTCCAGTTACAACGCCTTCTTCGACAGCAGCTTTCGTTGCATGCAACGCGTCATCTATTCTCAATTTCTTTTCTTCCAATTCAGTTTCTGTTGTCGCGCCGACTTTGATAACCGCAACACCCCCACCAAGCTTTGCAAGCCTCTTCTTCAAATCTTCTTTTTTGTATTCTGAGTCTGCAAGTTTAAGCTGACTTTCAATCAGGTTTTTTCTAGCGTCTATATGTTTCTTAGAGCCTTTTCCCTCGATTATGATTGTCTTTTCTCCATCTATTTTCACTTTTCTTGCGCTTCCTAGCCACGAATCCTCGAATTTATCGAGTTTCATGCCACGATCCTCGGAGATTACTTTGCCTCCAGTCAGGATTGCAATATCTTCCAACATCTCTTTTTGTTCGTCTCCAAATCCTGGTGCTTTAACAGCACATACTTTCAATACACCCCGGATAATATTCAGAACCAATGCAGCCTGTGCATCTCCTTCTATATCCTCGGCTATTATCAAAAGTGGTTTTGATTCTTTGGCTGTTTTTTCAAGAATTGGGATCAGTTCTTTCATTCCAGATAATTTTTTATCTGTTATAAGGATATACGGATCTTCGAATTCAGCGACCATTTTTTCATGGTCGGTTGCCATATATGGAGAGACAAAACCGCGTTCGAACTGCATTCCTTCCACAACAGTAAGCGTGGTTTCAAAACCTTTGCCATCTTCAACAGTTATTACACCGTTATTCCCTACTTTTTCCATGGCATCTGCGATTAATTTTCCTATTGTTTCGTCATTATTCGCAGAAATTGTTGCTACCTGCGTTATTTTTTCCTTTGTCTTGACTTCAGTGCTTTTTGCCTTCAAATACTCGACGACTTTTTTCGTAGCTTTTTCCATGCCTTTTTTAATCTCGACTGGGTTTGCGCCTGCGGCTATATTTTTTAGCCCTTCCGCCACCATAGAGCGTGCCAGAATTATTGAAGTTGTTGTTCCATCCCCTGCATCTCCTTGGGTCTTTGTAGCAACCTCTCTGATTAGCTTGGCGCCCATATTTTCGAACTTATCCGTAAGTTCGATTTCCTTTGCAATGGTCACACCGTCGTTGCACATTAACGGGTGTGAAGTCCTATCTAATACAACATATCTGGCTTGTGGGCCAAGAGTTATTTTAACGGTATTTGCAACTTTTTCAATTCCGTTCAAAAGAGACTGCCTAGCGTTCTCATCAAAAGTAATTTGTTTTGCATCAACCATAAGACCACCTATTCAATTTTTGCCAAAACATCCTTGAAATCAACAAAAACGTGTTTTTCACCATTAATCTCCCATTCATCAGAGCTATAACCGCCGTAAATAACTTTGTCACCTGGTTTTACCGGCAATGGTTTTCCATCCTTATATTGCCCTGCGGCTATAACTTCGCCCTCTTTTTTTTCTTCTTTTGCCGAGTCAGGAAGGTATATCCCTCCAGCAGTCTTATCCTCGCTTTTCTTTGGTTTAATTAATACTCGCTCTCCGATAGGTTGAATCTTCATGCCAACACCTCTACTCTAGACTCTATCTACTCTAGACTCTAGATTTTATTTTACTTCAAGAAGTTTTCTTTTTGATTCCTCAACTTTTAGCTTTGGCACAACAACTTTTAGAACTCCATCTTTGTATTCTGCGGTTGCTTTTTCAGTATTTACATTATTTGGTAGGCTGAAATGCCGATAAAAGCCAGAGTAATTTCTCTCAAATCGGTACATTCCTTTTTTCTTGTCTTCATGTTTGCTTTCTGTTTTTGTCTCTGCTTTGACGTCGATACCATTACTGTCCACATTTACCTGAATGTCTTTTTTATCTACTCCTGGGATTTCTATTTCAGCAATAATCTCCTTTTCTGTTTCGTAGATATCTGAAACTGGTTCTCGGTATGTGCTTACAACTACATCATTTTTGTTTGATGCTCTTGGTAGTAAATAATGACTTGAAGGCCCACTACTTTCAAAAAAATTCTCAAACATAGCATCCATCTGATGCTGCATCCTCCTCAGTTCATCCCATATTGTGTACCTGTCCTTCATTTTCAACACCTATTATGGTTTGTATTTGAACGATGGTATATACATATAAATTCTTTTAAATCTTTTCATAATTAATGAAATTAATTCATACTAACACTATTTAAATTCTACTATCTTAAATATTTTCATGCCGAGGCAAATTACTCTCATGGAATTGCCAAAACCAAAGCAACCTAGCCTCTATGGCGACATAGAATGGTTAGGCAATAGTTTTGGATTTTATACTGGCAGGGACACAGAAAGAATCGCATCAAAAGTTTTACACTATTTACTAGATGATATCTCTAAAGAAGGACATTGCTCAACAGAGAAAACATCGAATGGTCTCAACATCGAGGTCCAAAGAGTGAATTACCATTTAAGAACATTTATAGAATCAGGCTTCTTCTGTAGAGAAAAAAGAATGATAGTCCTGCGGCACGGAAGTGTAAAAGCCGCTGTAGAAGAAATTAGAAAAGATGCCAACCGCATATTCGATGAACTTTCTATTGTTGCAGAGGAAATTGACAGAGGGCTCAATCTTAAAAACCGTTGAATCTCCCATGGTTTCCTAAGGCCCAAAGAATTTCGCTGGCTGCAGACGCAG
>JBBITJ010000011.1:13519-29417 GCA_037440825.1 Microcaldota archaeon
ACAGCTACGCAGGCAGGACCGTGGAAGTAGAAAAAGGTCAGAAGGTAATCTCAACAGGCCCATACGCCATACGCAATAGTGGGCATCCAATGTACGTGGACGTATTGCTGATGTATCTTGCGACGCCAATAGCATTGGGCTCTTACGCAGCAGCCCCGGTCTTCCTCCTGCTCATCAAGAGGCGAACTCGCAGCGTGGCTGGATCCTGCCCACGGTCGAGCCGTCAGGGCATTTCGCTTCCTGCGTGCAGGCTGCGGGCTGCGAGATGCAGCCGGAAAACAGCAACGTGAGCGCGAGCACCAAAGCAACGTATGTTTTCATGATATCACGCCTCTAGAACAGAGCCATCGTTTAAAATAATTGGGGATTTGTCGGGCTTTCCGCGAAGCCAATAAAAACACTTCGCTACAAACTTATATCAGTTCCAACATATAAGGGTCAGCCATGACGAACAATCAAATCTCATTCAAAGGAGGAAAGGAGGCGCACAGCCACCTCGCGTTCAGGGACATGCACCTTCCGTGCATCCACGAGAACCGCCTGGCGCAGGTCGGGCCGCATCCGCCAGTGACCGTCTTGGGCGGCTCTGATGCGAGCGGCTATTCCCGCGGACTTGAGCTTGCGCGCGAACTCGGAAAAAGGCTCGCCAAATCACGTCATCCTGTGATAACCGGCTGGCGGGGCGGGATGGCGGATGCTGTCCGCGAAGCCGCTGGTCCTTACGGCGTGCTCGTGGAGAAGAACGGCAAATCCACTTCTGAAGGCGTGTACACCTGCGTCTCGACGCAGCTCATGCACAAGCACATGCTCGGCAGCTATTCCGGCGCGATCGTGGTGCTGCCGGGAGGGTTCAAGACGCTGGACATGGCTTTCGAATACATCACGGCGGTGCAGATAAAGGCGATGAACACGGTCCCGGTCATTTTCGTTGACGCGGGCGACGGGTACTGGGACGGCATGCGCAAGTGGATCATTGATTTCCAGGTGAAGCGCGGCATGGTACACGCGCACGAGCTTTTACATGTGCATTTCGCATCAGGCGCAAAGGGCGCGCTGGAAGCGGTAGAAGCAGTTTGCGTCGCTCCGGCGCCCATAGCGGATTTCGACAGGATGAAGTTCTTCGCAAGCATGTACGTCGAAGACATAAGCAACGGCGTGGAGTTGCTCAAGCGCTTCGATTCTGTCCCTGTGGCGACGTTCCTGGGCTCGGCGCGCGTGAAGCCCGGCTCTGAAGTTTACGAATACGTGAAGGATTTCGCGCGCACACTCTCCTCCGGCGGAGCGCTGATCGTGAGCGGAGGCGGGAGCGGAATAATGAACGCGGCCGCGCTGGGGGCAGGCAGCAGCGGACTGGGCTTCATACCGGAATGCCTGCTGCACGAAGGGCCTTCGGGCAACTACTCCGTGGTGCATTCCATGACCTCACGCAAGGAGCTCATGATAGAGTACAGCGTGCCGCGCGCAGTAATCGCGTTCGCAGGCGGATTCGGCACGTTGGACGAGATAACGGAGGTGGCGGCGCGCGCGGCGCACGGCGAGATCCACAGGCCGCCGATAATGCTAGTAGGCTCGGAGTTCTGGTCTGGCTTTCGCAACTGGCTCGACACGCCCGTCAAGGCCGGGTTCGTGAATGAAGCGGATGCAGAGATGTTCAAGATGGAGGATTCGCCGAAGAAGCTCGAGCGCGCATTCTACGGATAACCGTTCCGGTTTCGACTCAGCCTTCGGCAGGGTGGAGGAATCCGTCGCTCTTGACTTTGTACTTGTGCTGCGGGTTGGCCTCGCACATCCACACTCCGTCCGCCCCTTCCTTGAGCCAGACCGTGAGCCCTTTCTCGAACCTACATTCCTGGCAAGCGTATGACATGCTTTCACCTTTCTGAGTATCTTGGAATGGAAGGTTAGCTGCAAAAACAATAAAAACGTTCTGCCTCCGGACCCGGGACGGCTGGAGCGCTCGCTATTAGATATCCCTCCCAATTCCAATCCATGCGATACCGGCTCGCCGCACCCCAGCGCCAGCACGTTGTTTCCCGCGGATTTGGCCTTGGCTTCGCCTTTCCAGCAATCTTATTTATGTAAATGAAAATAAGGAAGAAAAAAGGAAAAGATTATACTACCTTTCCGGTGAGCGTTCCTGAGGTCGTGTACGGGAAGTTCGCGTTCGTGTCCGTGTACGCGATCGTGACCTTGGCGGTGTAACTGTTGCCAGAGGTCTGGTTCCCGAAAGCTCCCGCGCCGGTGCTCAGTATCGCGCTGTCCGCGCCCGTTGTGAGCGAGACCGGAAGCCCGTTGAGCGTCGCGGTGGTGTTGCCGATGACTATCGACACGTTGTCGATAGAGACCGGAACTCCCGCCTGGTTGCTCAGCTTTATCGTGAACGTTCCGGCAGTGCTCAATCCCCATCCCTTGACTGCGATCTGGGAGAACCCTACCGCCTTGTTTCCGACGAAAGCGTTGACGTCGAATATTCCCAGCGCGAACAGGACTGCAGCGATGATCACGATGAGCGCGATCGCCCATCCGTAGGTCATCAGAAAGTCCAGTGCCGCCTGACCTTTCTTTGCCTTGTATACCATACTCATCCATTACCACCATTCCATTCGAATGGAATTGATTTTTGCTCATTCTTCACTCAACAAATTTATATACATTTCTGATTGACCCCCACCGTGCGGTGTTACCTCCGCAGCGGAAAAACGCGGCATAATGTTTAAATAGGTTGGACTGTTAGTATGCACGCCTTCATGGAAATATGGTGAACTCATGGTGAAGATAAAGAAAAACATGGGAGAAGGGATAAAGCGGGTGCCCACGGGCTTCCCCAAGCTGGACGAGATGCTCCAGGGCGGCCTTCCTCAGAACACGGTCACCCTTCTCTCAGGCGCGTGCGGCACGGGCAAGAGCACGTTCGCGATGCAGTTCCTCTACCATGGCGCCAAGTACAACGACGAGCCCGGCGTGTACGTGACGCTGGAGGAGAACGCGGACACGCTCGTGAACAACATGAGCCTGTTCGGCTGGGAGCTCGAGGAACTCATAAAGCAGAAGAAGCTCATAGTGGTGAAGCCCGAGGTTTACAAGTTCGACTCGCTCAAGCAGATAATCGCTGATTCCATAGACAAGATAGGCGCCAAGCGCCTCGTCGTTGATTCGTATTCCGTGCTCCTGACGTATTTCAGCGACCCGGACCAGGTAAGGAACGGCCTCGTGCAGCTCGACAGGGAGATAAAGAAGATGGGCTGCACCGCCATCGTGATTTCGGACATACAGGAGAACTCGAGCGGCGCGGAGATGTTCTCCACCACGGGGGTGGAGGAGTTCATAGTGGACGGAGTGATCGTGCTCAGGCTCATACGGGACATCGCGCACCCATACGTCTCGAAGCGTGCGATAGCGGTGAGGAAGATGCGCGCGACGAGGCATCCGCTTTCGCTCCACCACTTCAGCATAACCGAGTCCGGCATACAGGTCGGCGATCCCATAGAAGGCAAGGACGAGCTGCCCATAAGGTCGCGGCCCAGGAAGAAGAAGCCCAAGCGCGTCCAGAAGCCGAAGCCGCCCATGCCGTCCAAGTCCACCACCATCCAGATAAGCGACCTGCGCAGGAAAGGCTCGCATTCTTGGAAATGGAAGCACTTGTAGGGTGCGAGCTTTGGTCAGGCAAAAAAGCTCCCTCGGGCAGGCCTCCTTCGAGCAGCTGATTGTCATAGCGCTGGGGCTCGCCCTCATTTCCGTCATGTTCTACCTGGCCGCGACCTACACGTCGGACAGCCTCAGGATATCCCAGGCCGAGGACGCGGTTGGGCAGCTGGCGGCAGCGGCCGATTACGTCTATTCGCTCGGCCCCAATTCCAAGGAATATGTGGACGTGTACCTGCCGGAGGGCATACGCAACATAATCATAGATGGGAAACGGCTGGTCATCTCCATCGACACGTCTTCGGGTTCGAGCGACCTTTTCGCGACCACCCGCTCCGACCTGATAGGGACTCTTCCGACCGCGCGCGGGAAGCAGAAGATACTCGTGCAATACCTGGAATCTGGCAAGGTGCTCATAGGCGAAGCTGGGCTATCCTGCTCGCCCTCTGTCCTGACAAGGACATTCAACGCGAGCCAGGGCGGCACGGATTCCATATCGCTGTCGAACAACGCGGAATTCAACATTAGCAACATCACAGTGCTGTTCGAAGGCACCGCGACATCTCTGGCAACAGTTACACCGCCTCCGGATACGCTCGCGCCCGGCGCGAATGGCTCCGTCACGGTCACATATTCGGTCCCTGCCGGTTGGCCTGCAGGCACCTATTCAGGCACGGTGCTGTTCGAGTCGGCGAACGACGGCGCGTGCGTGACGAACGTGAACATACACGTGCAAGGTGAGAAGACGTGCGGCGGCCTGTGCATAGCCCAAGGCTACACCGAGGGCACGTGCAGGGATTCGCTCCCGTCCTGCATAGCTAACAGCGAGGACCATTCCGCATCCAACGATTATGCGTGCCTGAGCCCCACGCCCGTATGCTGCTGCGGCCCCACCCTGGACAACCAGGGACCGGTGGTATCAATCATAAACTCCACCCCGCTAAACGCGACCTCGACAACGCAGATAACTATAAACGCGGTGTGCAACGACTCCCTCACGGGCGGAAGCTACATATCGTCCGCGCAGGTCAGGATAGACAACGGCAACTGGTCCAACCTTTCTGCCGTGGACGGAGCTTTCATGGACGCGACCGTGGAGAACGTAAACGCGAGCGTCGGCGCCTTCGCCACAGGCCAGCACGTGGCGTGGGTGCAGTGCACGGACAGCGCAGGGAACGCTGGCCCCGTGTCATACTATTATTTCACAGTGTCGGACGCTGACATAGTGGGCCCGATAGTCGTGCAGATGAACCACACGGACTACCCGACGACTCTGGCGAACATAACCCTAGGAGGGGTGGCGAGCGATGCTTACACCGGGAACAGCAACCTGAAAGGATGCAAGCTCAAGCTCGATTCCGGGGAGTGGGCGGACGTGGATGCGGTCGACGGCGCATGGGATTCGCCGATAGAGAACTACACCTACAACGCGGGCCAGCTGCCGGTCGGCTACCACACGGTCTACGTGCAGTGCACAGACGCCTACAACAACACGGGCGGCATATTCAACGACAGCTTCGGCGTGGTGGATGTGGACCTCATGGTGGTGCTCGACCGGTCGGGCTCCATGGCGTGGAACGTCACCAACTCCACTTACAACACCGTGGTCAGCACCACGAATACCGGATTCACGTTCATGAAAAACATAACCGTGACCGCTAAGAACGGCAACCTGGTCAACATATCCGTGGAGCTCTACGCGAGCGCGAGCGGATGCACCGCATATTACGAGGTAAGGTACAACGGCACCGCGATAGCGAGCGGAAACAGGACCGGCACCACTTATGCGTACGTGACCAACACAGGAGTGAACATATCCGGGCTCCAGCCTCCCTACACCCTGAGCCTGTACGGCAAGCGAAGCGCTGGGCCCTCCTGCACGGCCTATTTCAGGGGCTTCTCGGTCCAGCAGCTGCCGGTGAAGATGTCTGCCGCGCAGAACTCTTCGAAGACGTTCGTGGACATCGTGTCGGATTCCACCAACGCCGGCCTGGTCTCATACAGCAATAGCGCGACCCTGAACAAGCAGCTCGCGCTCATGGGCGCTTCGAACAAGACCGCACTCAAGAATGCGATAGATTCACTCTCGCCTTCCGGCTCCACGTGCATCCAGTGCGGTCTGCAGACCGCGGCGGACGAGCTCACTTCCGCGAGGGGCAGGGCGAACGCGACACGTGTGATAATCCTGCTCACGGACGGCGTGAGCACGACCGGAGATTCGGTCGCCGGCTCGGTCTACTGCAGGGACCGCAACATAACCGTCTACACCATCGGGTTCGGCGACGACGTTGACGACGTGGAACTCACGAACATAGCACTCCTTACACACGGCGCGTACTATTTCGCGCCGGATGCCCAGACGCTGATGGAGATATTCATGAACATAGGAAAGTAGTGGTCCGGATGGCTGGAAAACACCTTGGTTTCGCGAAGGGGCAGTCCGGCTTGGAGTTCCTGTATTCGGCATTCCTGTCGCTCGCGTTTTTCGCAGTCGTGCTGGCCGTGTTCTACCAGAGCCAAGCCGACGCCGCGAGCCTCGCCGCTTCCGCGCAGGCGCGCAGGATATGCACGGCGCTCGCCCTGCAGATAGGCAAGGCAGCCGCAGCCGGAGAGGGCGCGTCATCGCCGCTCGTGATTCCGGCTTTCGACCAGAACTACACGCTGTTCGTGGTCGCGCCCAACCGCTCCATCTCGGTGTCGTACCAAGGCGGCGGTGCTGGGTGCTCCATCACCACTTCCAATGTCTCGAACGGCACCGCGTACATGTTCGTGGTGGGGAATGCATCCACGCTGAGGAATTATGGAGGAGGTGTCGTGTTTGAATGAATTCGCAAGAGGGCGTTCAATGAGGGGCCAGTCAGTGCCGCTGGACCTGCTGGCTGGCCTTGCGGTTTCGCTCCTCATGCTCGCCTATTTCATAGCGCTGTGGGGCTCTTTCGCGGACCGCTACTACGAGCTATTCAGGAAGGATAGCAGGGACGTGGAGCTTCTCTCGATATCCGACGCGCTCGTCAGCTCCCCGGGAATTCCGGAGAACTGGACCTCGGCGCCGCAGCAGGCCCAGCTGATAGGCTTGGCGCGATCCCCCCGCATCCTGGATCAAGATAGGATCGACGCGCTGTCCGGCATGGCTTACGCCGATTCCAAGCACCTGCTTGGGCTGGACAGGGATTTCCTGATCGTGGTGGAGGGGCTGGACGGCACGCGCTATGCGACCATAGGGCTGGACGCAGCCAACTCCTCATCTGTTTCGGAAGTGAGCAGGCTCGCGATGCTGAACGGCGCGGAAGTCAGGGTGAAGGTGCGCATATATGAAGAATAAGGGATTCATATTCTCCATAGACGCGGCAGTGGCGCTCTTCGTGATGGTGCTGGCGCTGGTCACGGTAAGCTATTTCTCCTACCAAGCCGAGAAGAGCCCATACATAAAGCTCCAGCTCGAGAGGACGGCGTACGACGTGCTCATGGTGCTGGACGCCCGGGGCTTGCTGCAATCCGCGAACGCGAGCCTCATAGGCGAAGGGCTCAACGAATCCCTGCCTTCCAACGCTGACGCGCACCTCACGATAAGCACTTATTACAAGGACACCGGCGGCTTCAATCTCATGGAAATCTCGGATTACGGCAGCGAGATTCCTTCGGGCAGGGACGTGTACGAGGTAGAGTACAGTTTCGTCGGCATGGGCGAGTCGCGCGCATCAAACTATTCAGTAGCGAGGATGAGCATATGGGAACGCTGAAAGGTATTTTCTCTACGCTGGCCGCGCTCCTGCTGACCGCGAGCCTGCTCGCGCTCGCAATCCCCCTGGCAGGGCAGCCGCTCAAGAACGGCAAGACTGCTTCCTATGTGCTGGAGACCGACCTGGCCGCGGAGAAGTTCGCCATGCTCGAAATGCAGGCGGTCCGCATAATCTCCGCCTCCATAAACGTGAGCGTGAGCAACGACACCGTAACTGTCGCGGAGCGCATGCCGCTGGATTTCTCGTTCGCGGAGGATCTGGACAACCTCGCCGCCTTCGAGCGGAACTTCTCAGGTATGAATGTCTCCCTGGATTTCACGAACTGCAAGAACGGCGCGTTCGGAATCTCGCCCAATTCCGTTTCTATAACCCACTCCGCAGGGGCGTTCAGGTTCATCGCCCAGAACTCCACGCAGAGCGCGGGCTCCATACGGGAATACCGCGCCAACCTGACATTCCAGGCCGCGTCCGCGGACGGCGCGTCCTGGGATTCGCTCAACACGCTGCCCCAAGGCGACCCGGACGGCATCCTGGTCACAGTCCACCTGGAGGACAGCGGCTACGCGCTCTACATGGATTTCCAGGAGACCCTGGACAGGAGCAAGGTGAGCAGGCTCAACATAACGCGCGCAGGCGCGACCGTGGCGTACGTGGAGTTCGCGCCTCCCGGATCGCTGGAAGTGTACAGCACAGAGAGTGCTGGTTTAAAAGCTTTGGCGGCTTTTAAAAATCCGGTCTACGTGGAAGCCAACGACACTATAAGCGTAAGCTCGTTCACGAACAAGAGCGCGACGGTGAGGATAGCATGAAAGTCTCCGACGTGATGAAGTCCAAGTTTCTGTTCTTCTACGCCGAAGATCCCATATACCAGGTCGCGCGCAAGCTCGAGGCTTCTGGCCAGAGGGAAGCCCCGGTGATATGGCACGACAAGTTCATCGGCATGATCTCGTTCTCTGGCATCGCGGCGGCCCTGACGCGGAGGAAGCTCGTGGACAACCTGACGCAGGAGGGCGCGGCGGCCATCAGGCCGGAGCCCATAAGGAAGTACATATATCGTACGCCGATGTTCATGCGTATAACCCTGGACCCGGACATGCCGGTATCCAAGGCGATCGCAATCCTGGCCGCCAGGAACGCTGAAATCGTTCCGGTCGTAGACAGGAAGCAGAAGCTGCTGGGCGTGGTGCACTCCAAGAACATCCGCGATCTGATTATGGATGTTCTGTCGTTCGGGCTCTCGTCGGCGGCGAAGAAGTCCGAGGAGGAGAAATGGGGGGACGGCCACAAGCTCAACACCACCATAGACAGGATACACAAATTCGTCGTGGAGAAAGGCACGGTGAGCGCGGAGCAGGTCGCCAAGCAGTTCAAGCTCCCGGTGCCGACCATAGAGGAATACGCCCAGAGCCTGGAGAAGCACGGCCTGCTCAGGATAGAGTACACGGTGCTGGGGGAGATGGTGATAAAGAGGGTGAGTTGAGTTGGCGCGCGTGGACAGGTACATAATCAGCGCAGACGGCGTGGATGCCGAGGTTTCCATAGAGAAGCAGCCGGGCAAGCTCCACAACTACGTGGTGTCCATACCCCGCGCGGAGGCGGCGACAGCCGCCTACCTCAATTCGGTCAAGGAGGAACTGCTCAGGCAAGTGCGGCTCACGGCGCAGGAAGTCCTGGACATAAAGTACATGGCCGAACTCAAGGAGAAGTTCTACAAGATCGCGCACAAGCTCATAATGGAGCGCATCCCGCACGTGCCGGAGGAGGAGGCGTCGCAGCTTGCAGGGCTCATGATACAGGAGCTGCTCGGCCTCGGCGAAATAGAGTTCCTGCTCAAGGACGACAACCTGGAGGAGGTGTGCGTGAACACGTCCAGGGAGCCAATCTGGGTGTACCACAAGAAATACGGCTGGTGCATAAGCAACGTGAAAATCGAGAGCGAGACCAAGATATGGGACTACTCCAGTCTGATAGGAAGGCGCGTAGGAAGGCAGATCACCTCGCAGGATCCGCTCCTGGACGCGTACCTTCCGAGCGGGGACAGAGTGAACGCGACCCTCGCGCCCATCTCGTCTTTCGGGAACACAATCACCATCAGGAAGTTCGCGCGCAAGCCCTGGACTATAACCGACCTGATACGCTCGAAGACGATAAACGAGGAGGTGGCATCGTTCCTCTGGCTCGCGATGCAGTACGAGCTCAACATACTCGTGGCAGGAGGAACCGGAGCCGGAAAGACTTCGATACTTAACGTGCTCTGCTCCTTCATCCCGCAGAACCAGCGCGTCATCTCCATCGAGCAGACCAGGGAGATAACTCTTCCCAGCTACCTCCAATGGGTTCCCCTGGTAGTGAGGCACGGGACCAAGGAGAGCAAGGGGGACATCACGATGCTCGACCTCATGGTTAATTCCCTGCGTATGCGCCCTGACCGCATAATCGTCGGGGAGATCAGAAGGGCCGAGGAGGCGGAAGTCCTTTTCGAGGCTATGCACACCGGGCACTCGGTCTATGCGACGATGCACGCGGAAACCGTATTCGAGACGTTCAAGCGCCTCGTGAGCCCGCCGATAGAGCTTCCGGAAGTCGTGCTGGAATCGCTGCACTTCGTGCTCGCGATGTACAGGGACAGGAGGAGCGGCATAAGGCGCGTGTTCGAGCTCGGAGAGCTGATACCGTCGCAGAAGAGCGAGGGTGTGAGCGCGAACATAGTTTACAAGTGGCGCTCGAGCAAGGACATAGTGGAGCAGGACAACCCCAGCGTGCGCCTGTTCGACATAATAAGGACGTACACGCGCATGGACGACCGCGAGATAATGGATACGCTGAAGGAGAGGGAGAAGGTGCTCCACTACCTGGTTGCCAAGAACATAAACACGGTCGACGAGGTCGGCAACACCATAGTGCAGTATTACGAAGAGCCGGACGCGCTCATGAAGAAAATCAAAGGGTGAGCCCATGAAGATTCCACTGATGCTCATCCCGCCGAAGGTCGCCAAGAAGCTCTCACACGTGTTCCTCGGAGTGGCCTCCCGGATGGCGCCGGGCTTCAAGACGCTCGAATCCGAGCTCTACAAGGTGGATTCAGATCTCTCCGCCACGGAATACATCGCGCACCTCATCCTCAACGCCTGCGTGTATTTCGCGATGACTGCAGTGATAGTATTCTCCGTGCTGTACAGGCTGGCCAATCCGCGCGCCGTAGCGCTCGCGTTCTTGGCCGGCCTCGTAACTGCGGCTGCGATATTCTTCGTAGGCATAGTCTACCCGCGCTGGTTCAGCAGGAAGCGCGTCGCAGAAGTGGACAAGAACCTGCTCTTCGCGGCGCGCCATCTCAGGATACAGACCACTGCAGACGTGCCGCTTTTCGAGTCGTTCGTCTCCGCATCCCAGGGGTACGGCGCGGTCTCCGAGGAGTTCAAGCAGATCGTGAAGAACGTGGAGGCCGGAATGAACATTCCGGCAGCGCTGGAGGAATCGGCGGACAAGACCCCCTCGTACTACTACAACAGGATAATCTGGCAGATCTCCAACGCGGTGAAGGCCGGAACGGATGTGGGGCCCGTACTCTCGGACATAGTGGATTTCCTCGCCGAGGAGCAGAGGATAAACATGAGGAGCTACGGCGCCCAGCTCAACACGCTCGCGATAATGTACCTGATGAGTTGCATAATCGCGCCCACCATCAGCCTGATATTCATGATGGTTATATCCTCGTTCGTGGATCTGCCCATAACCGACACGGTCTTCTGGCTCATACTCGGCGGGCTGGTGTTCGTGCAGTATATGTTCGTCGGGCTCATCCAGAGCAGGAGGCCCGTAGTCTCCATATAGATGATGGGAATGATGCAGAAATACCTCAACACCTGGAAAGAACTCCTCATCTACAACGACATGGAGACGAACCCGCGCTCGTTCGCGGTCTGGCTCATACTCGTGCCGATAGCCGCAGGCTCCGTGGCAGCGCTGCTCGCAGGATTGCACTGGCCGCTCGTGCTTGTGCCCCCTGTGGCGCTCTCGGTCCTCGCGCACATAGCGACCTATGCCTACCTGGTGCTGGGAGCGAGCAGCCGCGCGGCAAAGGTGGATGAAGTCCTTCCCGATTTCCTTTCCCTGGTGGCGAGCAACATACGTGCAGGCCTGACTCCGGACAGGGCGCTTATAGTATCGGCGAGGTCTGAGTTCGGCCCTCTCGCAAAGGCCGTGAACGCGGCAGCCAAAAGCAGCGTCACGGGCATGCCCATGGACCAGGTGATGATGAGCATAAGCGAGCGCATAAGATCCAACGCGCTGGACAACACGATAAAGCTGATCGTGGAGGGCCTGCACTCCGGAGGAAACATGTCAGAGCTCCTGGAGAAGACCGCCTACGATTTGCGCAAGTTCCGCTCCGTGCGCCAGGAGATAAGCGCGATAATAATGAATTACGTCATGTTCATAGTCGCGGCCATCACGTTCGGAGCCCCGCTGCTCTACGGCATATCCACATTCCTCGTGGACATAATGATGAAGATAAAGGGCAAGATAGGCAGCGGCGGCGAATCATTCTCGGCGATGGGCAACATGAACATCTTCAAGGGCAAGCTCGCCTTCACCTCGGACGGAGTGACGCTGTTCGCCGCGCTTTCCATAACTGTGACCGTGCTTTTCGGGTGCATGGCCATAGGCGTGATGTCCACGGGAAGGAGGGTGGATGGCCTGAAATACTTCCCGTTCCTGCTCGCGGCCGCGCTCGGCATACTTTTCGCGGTGAAGTTCGGGCTGCAGATGGTGCTCGGACCGATGATGGATCCGCAGTAGCGCTAGTATCCGGCGAGCGAGGTCTGCCTCCCCTTGAGCGCGTCCCTCAGCAGCGTCCCCTCCTCCACGAACCTGGAAGCAGGAAGCTCGAACCCGGAGCACGCGCCGGCAAGCGCCTCCTTGAGCGTCTCGAATTCCCGCGGCTTGCGCGCCATCGCGTTCCTCACGTTCTCGCGCACGTTGAACACTCCGAGGGGGATGTAGCCGCTGCCTGCCTCGCGGAGCACTATCGCGCCTGCCTGCTTCCTCATTCGGGCAAGGCCTTCGAGCACCCCGAACTTGCAGCTGTAGTAGCATCCGCCAACTGACGAGTATTCTTTTTTGCCCCTGTTGGTCTCGTAGTCGCTGAAAACCATCTCGTCACGCCCGAGCACGTGCATGAACGCCTCGATCCACTCGTACTGCCATGCAGTAGGCATCAGTATGACCGAATACCTGTTGTTCAGGCTGGAGAATCCATATACTTGGAACCTGTCTATGACTTCGTGATGCTTCACTTCCTCCAGCAGATTGTCGGCAAGCGCGCTGTCGCACGCGGTTATGCTCCACCTGGTAGGCACGAGCTTCCTGTTCTTGCCTAGCCCCATGGTGCCCACGGAGAACGCCTTCTCTATCTTGGAAAAAGGGACGCCGCCCTTGTACAAATTCACTATTGCTTCCTCTGCCCGCAGGTCCGTGTCATAATACGCCTTTTCCAGCTGATGCGTCCACCTGCAATTCCCTACTTCGAATTCCTCGACAAGCGCGCTCGGGCCGTGCGGAGTGTGCTCGTCGCTGAATTCCGCGCCCCTGGGCTGGCTCCTGAATTTAACTTCGCTGTCTATGGAGCTCTCGGCGAGCGCTATTTCCTGGAGCTTGGAAACATACTTGCTCCCGGTGTCCTTCGCGTCCACCTCCATCTTCCCCCGGACGAGGTTGAGCCTGTACCCTATTATCTCCTCTTGGCTCTTGTTTCCCGGAATCCACTTCTCCGGAGAGTCCATTATCTCGGTGTTCCCATACTCCGGCGCGACCATGGGACCTGCGAGCACCTTGGGGTAGTTGTAGCTTCCCACGAACACGGACGGAGGGGTGCTGCCAGCCATCTCCTTACCCACAGAGGCGGATTTGATGCTGAGCGCTGCCGTGATCTTCTTCAGGTACGCGCCTTTGCTCACCCTCATGAGGATATGATAAGGGAAGATGAATAAAAAGAAGACTGCGGGGTGCGTTCCGTTGCAGCCATGATTCCATGGCTGATTTAAATTCCTTTGCAAGAAATCCCATCACGCCCAAAACGCTTTCGGACGCGGAACTGATGCAAAGGCTCGGAATATACGGCAAGACGCTCGCGCTCTTCAAGGCGGTGCAGAAGAAGAGAACGGGTGCATATGCACCTCCTGGCCGGTGGCCATGAAGTTCGGGCTTTCCAAGACGTTCTGCTGCACCCGCGGCTCCGCGAAAGGGCAGGGCTAGACCACACGGGCCACAAGCGCTGGCAGGAGCTGAAAAGAATTTAAATTCCGCGCGAGAACCCTGCTCATGCACATACTCGTCTGGATAATCGCCGCGACCATCGCTGACAGCCTGGTCGGGCTGCTCGGCATATTCTCGCTCTGGATCAAGGACGACCTGATAAAGAAAGCCGGACTCTACCTGATGTCGTTCTCGGCAGGCGCGCTTCTCGGAGGCGCGTTCTTCCACTTCCTTCCGGAGGCGTTGGAAGCAAGTTCCGCGATGAAGGTGTTTGCGTTCGTGGTTCTCGGCTTCGTGGTATTCCAGATTCTCGAGTCATATCTGCACTGGCACCTGTGCAAGGAGTGCGGGATACATCCGTATTCCTACCTGATGCCCATAGGCGACGCGCTCCACAACGTGATAGATGGGTTCGTGATCGCCGCCAGCTTCCTGGTGAGCGTGCCGTTCGGCATAATCACCACCGCGGTCATAATACTGCACGAGGTGCCCCAGGAGATAGGCATATTTGGGGCCATGGTGCACGGCGGGCAGAAGAAGAAGACCGCCATAATCTACACGTTCGTCTCGCAGGCGACCTGCGTCCTGGGCGGCATAGGCGGATATTTCCTCTCGCAGGCTAGCGCCGAGTTCTCGTCCTTCCTCATCCCGTTCGCAGCAGGCGGCTTCCTGTACATAGTTGCAGCGGACCTCGTCCCGGAGATGCACAAGGCGGGCAACGACCAGAAGCTCAAGAATTTCGCAGTTTACGCAGCAGGGCTCCTGTTCATGATCGCCGCAAAGTTCTATTTCGAAGGGGGCTGAATGCGCCTGAGTGCAAGACAGCGGAAGAAGCTCGCCTCGCTCACTGATTTCGAGCGCAAAGTGCTTTTGGCCTGCACGAAAATCCCGGCAGGGCAGACAAGGACTTATTCCCAGCTCGCGCAGCAGATTGGAAAACCACACGCTGCGCGCGCAGTCGGGAATGCGCTGGCGAAGAATCCGCTTGCGCCCATCATCCCGTGCCACCGCGTGATTAGGAATGATGGCTCGTTGGGAGGCTACAGCGCAAAGGGCGGGACGCGCAGGAAGCGCGCCCTCCTGAAAAACGAGAAATCAGGAAAATAGCTCCTGCAATTCCCTGGTGAGCTTCACCACATTCGTCTTGCCCACAGAGCCCTTCTCCACCACGCCCTTCTGCTCCATGCGCCTGATTATGCGGTGCGCCTTTGTCTTGCCTATCCCCTCGATATAGGAGAGCTCGGACTGGAGCGCCTTGCCCCCTCCTTCCACGATTTTCGCGAGCACCTTCCCTTCGTCCGCGTCCAGCAGCCTGTAAACCGCAGCCTTGTTCAGGGGTTTCGCGTTCTGGGTTCTGCGTTCCGAGAAGAAATAGAATGCAGCGGCCCCTATCCCGATGCCGAGTATGAGCACGAGGGGGATAGATTTTATCAAGTTGTCCGCGAATATCTCGTGCTCGCACACGCCGTCCACAGTGCACACCTGGGGCTCCAAAGCCTTGAGCACCAAAGGCACGGAATATATCACTGCCACGAGCGCCAGCACGGAGCCTATGGCGAGCATCGTCTTCGCGTTTTTCTGGATATCCATGCAATCCTGTGGAAGCGGTGCTTTAATACCTTTTCTGAGCATATTAAACTGGTGATAACATGGGAAAGAGGCAAGAACTCATCGCCATGCTGAACAAGGCGCTCGAACTCGAGCATGCGGCGCGCATCCAGTACCTTGCGCACGCGGAGCTCGTGCAGGGGCCCGAGACCGATTCCATCGTCGCGAGACTCAAGGAGATCGCCGGGGACGAGGAGAAGCACGAAGGCCTGTTCAGGGAATGCGTTTCCATACTTGACGGCGAGCCTAGCATGGGCATCGCGCCCACGCACGCGGCCAAAGGCACGGAAAATATCCTCAAGACGAACCTGAAGGCCGAGCGCGACGCCATAGACTACTACCGTACCATCTACGAGGCGCTCAAGCAGGCAAAGGACGAGCTCAAATACGAGTACGAATTCATAGAGCACAAAGTAAGGCACGTGATCCAGGACGAGGAGGAGCACGCCTTCGAGCTCAGGACCATTCTGGGCGAATAGGTTCTTTTCCGCTTTTCATTTCTTCTTGCCCTTATCTTTCGCCTTCGGTTTCACCAGAACGAGATTCAGTTTCACTTTTTGAAACCACGGTTGCACGAAATATTATATATGGTTTCAGCAGCTGCTAATGCAGGTGATTTTGTGGAAGAAGCGAAAAATGACGCTGATAAGAGGAAG
>JBBITJ010000012.1:0-1069 GCA_037440825.1 Microcaldota archaeon
GGCAATCCGTCTTCAGGCGGAAAAGGCAGGAAAGTGAAATGCCCGAACTGCGGCGCAGATACCGCATTGGACCAGGAGCGCTGCCAGGCCTGCGGAACCCACATAAGCTCCATGTTCAGGAAGAAGTGCCCGAAGTGCGGGGAAGCCAACGAGATGAACGCGGAGCGCTGCACGAACTGCAAGTACGACTTCGCAGTCGAGCTCGCAAGGGCGAAAAAGACCGTGTACATCTGCCCCCGCTGCGGCTACAAGGCCGACTATTTCATGATGTGTTGCCCCAGTTGCAATACGAAATTCGGCTGAGCCTGCCTTCAACAGGCTGTTTCCAGTTACGAAACCCTCAACCCGGAACGCACAACCATAAACAAAACCCTTTAATTCTCGCCTTCGTACCTAGTTCATGTCCAATCCGTTCAAGGAGAAGATGTTCGACGACAAGAAGAAAGAGGAGCCCGGGGCTATGAAGCTCAAGAAGCTCGACCTCCTCAGCGACATCGAGAATGTGGAGATAAAGAAGCTCGACTCAGGGGACGTGGACGAAGTGTACATGGTGATGCGCAAGACCCTGTGGGAATCCTCGCGCGAGCAGGTAACTGAAGTGATAAAGGAAGGCATGAGCTACGGCGCGTACGTGGAGCGCATGCTGGTCGGCGCAGGGCTCGCATGGCCTGCACATTACGATGAAAAAAAGGAGAAAATAGCCAAGGGAGAACCGAACGCGATATACATGGAGGACGTCGCGCTCCTGCTGGCCTACGAGGGCAGGGGCATACGGAAGATCCTCGTGGAGGAAAGGGAAAAAGCGGGAAAATCCGCGGGGTTCCGGTATGCGGTCGCGTTCATAAGCCCTGACTGGCCCAAAGGAAGCCTGGAAGACATGATAAAGGAGCGGGGCAACAGGATAGAGCGCGCCTACCTGGCGGAAGGATACAAGTTCCTGAGGACCAAGGACGGCATACTGGCAGTGAAGGCGCTATGAATCCGGCGCAATCCGGGCAAAGGCTTAAAATGTGGCCCGAAACAGGAGAATCGTGATAAAATGAAAATCCCGGAACGCACGAAAGAAGTG
>JBBITJ010000012.1:1169-15621 GCA_037440825.1 Microcaldota archaeon
CAAGCTGTGCGGCGACGGGGCTTGCGACAGCGTGGAACTGGCGAATCCGGACCTCTGCCCCAGTGATTGCGGATGAAAATATCCATACTCAGGCTGGGCCATCGCCTGCCCCGCGACGAACGGATGACCACGCACGTGGCGCTGGTGGCGCGCGCATTCGGCGCAGATGAGATAATCTACGCGGGCCAGCACGATTCCTCGTTCGAGGAGAGC
The DNA here is from genome assembly GCA_037440825.1 of Microcaldota archaeon. Lineage (GTDB taxonomy): Archaea > Micrarchaeota > Micrarchaeia > Anstonellales > Bilamarchaeaceae > JAHJBR01. The sequence continues at coordinate 1,383 of JBBITJ010000012.1, forward strand.
GTGAGGAAGATAAGCGCGGCGTGGGGAGGCAGTTTCCCGGTCTCCTATTCGAAGAATCCCCTCAAGGCAGCGGCGGAATACAAGAAAAACGGCTATTCCATAGTCCACCTCACCATGTACGGCATACCTCTTCCGGAGAAGGTCGAGGAGATGCGGAAGTGCGAGATGATGCTGGTGATCGTGGGGGCTGAGCAGGTCCCGAATGAGTTCTACGGCATTTCAGATTTCAACATTTCAGTGACAAGCCAGCCCCACAGCGAGGTCGCGGCCCTGGCAATAACTCTGGACCGCCTCATGGGCGGCAGGGAGCTGGAACGGGCTTTCTCGGAAAGATTCAAAGGAACGATATCGATAGAGCCGAGCGAGAGGGGCAAGAAGACTAGAAAGAGCTGAGCCCGAAGAGCCCCTTGGTCCATCCAACTATTCCGAGCTTCTCCACTCTCTCTCCGGCCAGGAGCATGAAGAGGGGAACGAGCAGCGAGAGTGCCACGGTGAACGCCGGGATGATGCCCAGATCGGCAGCAGTGAGGTAGGGATGCACGCCCAACACATAATCTGCGAAATCGTTGAGCAGGAACCACCCTGCCGCGATGGCGAGATGTTTCTTCTCGAACCGCTTCGCGAAGAACGCGAACTGCGCGGCCATGCCCACATGCTCTACGAGCAGCACCGGCCCGATCCAGTCGACCATGAAATCCGAAGAATAGTACAGGAGAACGAATATCGTCCATATCCCGTACTTGAGCAGCCCGCTCGCGATTGCGGTGCGGAGCAGCTCTCCTTTCACCAATTTCAGGTAGCAGAGCGTCGCGAGGAATATGTAGAGCGGGCAGTCCGGTATGAATATCCAGAGCAGGGGGTTCGCGGCCTTGATCTGCATATAGTAGAATATCAGGCCCAGCCCGGTTCCGAACAGGTTCGCCGCGGCGAGGACGAAAAGCAGGACGTTTATCATCTTATCCGTCTCGCAGGCACGCCCCCGTAGAACGCCTTGGGCGGCACATCCCTGTTCACCAGGCTCATCGCGCCCACGCTGGCCCCTTCGCCGATCGAGGTTCCGGGCAGCACCACGCTCCTGGTCCCCACGAGCGAGTTCGCGCCTATCTTCACCGGCCCGAAACGCAGTTCGCCCTGCACCATCTCGTGCGCGGTTATCACGCACCCGTATCCTATTATCGCGTTCTCCCCTATTTCTATGAGCTCGGGGTAGAATATGTCCAGCGCTGTTCCAAGAGCTATGAACGCGTTCCTGCCCACCTTCATGCCCGTGAGCCTCAGCACGAAATTCTTCACCATCGGGTTGGGGCACACCATCGCGAACGAACACGCGACCGTGTTGAGCGCGACCTTTAAGGGGTTCCTGTGCCGAAGCCAGAACCACCAGTCCCCGTTCCTGAACCTTATGCTTCCGAGCTTCCTCATCTCTTCCTACCTCTGTAAACCGGAGCGTTTATGCTCCGTATCTCGCCCACGAGGTGCACGTATGGCGGCCTGAACCCTGCCCGCTTCCTCTCGTATCGGTATATCTCCTTCCTGAACATTATCTTCTTCACGGTCATCGCGAGATTCCACACGAAAAGCACGGATATCGCCAGCGGAACGATGAAGAACATGCCGAACACGCTGGGCAGCTTGAGCAGCGTCACGGCGAGCGGTATTATCACCGCTATTGCGAACATGAAGAACACTATCGCGCTGTCCCTCATCGCGAGGTCGTCCAGGGCGAGGTTATCGCCCATGGCCTTGTGGAACGCGCCTGCCGAGGTGTCCATGAACTTCTTGACCGCGTAGGCTATGTGCACAAGGGGTATGAGCTCGAGCACGACCGCTATGCCCACCACGTAATCCGCGTAGGCGGGGAACACGCTCCTCATTATGTTGTACGAAAGCACCGCGGAGACCGCTATGAGCACCACGAACACCATGCTCAGTATGCTCTTGGAGCCCACCTTCATGAACGTCGAATAGACCGAGCCGCTGGGCTCGAACTCCCTGAGCACCTCGTCCAGGTAGAGCGACACCCTCTTCGCGGAATCCTTGAGCTTCTGGGGCACGAGCATGCTTATGGCGCCGTCCACCTCCTTCTCATAACTCATCAGTATGCCGCCGCCCAGCGCGGTGAGGAACACGAGCGCGGACGTCACGCTCACTATGTCAAACGGCGCGACTATGTTGCGCGTCTGCATCGCGATGAGCAGCGAAAATTCCCCCACCGCGAGCATGAGCAGCCCCGCGCGCGTGGCGGAATTGCTCCTGTACCCCAGCAGGTACGAGGAGACGTACACCGCGCCGAACGTGCCCCCTCCGACTATCGCGACCATGATGAGTATCACTCTTAGGTTCTGCACCATGCCATCGATGCTGACAAGCATCCCTATGGACAGGAAGAAGAAAGCGGAGAACAGCATGCCGAATTTCGAGAGCGTGTCCTGCGTCTTCTTGAAGCCCTTCACCCCGGAGAGCATGTTGCCCGCGAGGAAGGCGCCTATGCTCGCCGCGAGCCCTATCGTGGTGGCGAAGAAGCTCATCATTATCGCGAAGCTGAGCGAGAGGAATATCATTATCTCATCGGACTTGTATTCAGCTAGGTGGTCGAACAGGAACCTTATCACCTTATCCAGCACGAGGTAAGCGATCGTTATCACGAGCATCGCCCTCAGGATGGAGAGCATTATGGAGGTGAAATCCGAGGCCCCCCCGCCGCTCGCCATCCCGGAATATATCGCCAGCAGGAATACTGCGAGCAGGTCCTCAATGATGAGTACCACGAATATCATGTTCGCCTCCGCGCTTCCCGAGATGTTCTTCTCGCCCACGAGCTTGATGAAGAATGTGGTCGAGGACACCGCGAGCGCGGACGCGAGCACCACTGCGGTCAGCTCGCCGAGGCCGAGCAGGAGCGAGAACTCGTACACCAGTACGAATATGAGCGCGTCCTTCACCAGCCACACGACAAGGGACCGTAGTCCGGTCTTGGCCATCTTGCTTATGCTGAATTCTATTCCGACGAAGAACAGGAGTAGTATCGCGCCTATCTCGGCGAAGATGTTTATGTACTCGTTCCTGGACACGAGCCCGAGCATGTTCGGGCCCACTATCGCGCCTGCGAGCAGCAGTCCCACCACAGGGGGCAGCCGCAGCCTGAGCGCGAACAGCATGAAGACCACGGACGCGAGGAAAATCAGCCCGAGCTGAGTCATCATGTCTGCCATGGTTGATTAATCCATCCTATCTTTATATTCATTTATGGTTTCGGGTTCAGGGTTTGGGGGTTCGGACCCGCCCCCATCCGCTATTTTTCCTCAAACCACCATTTACCCCTAAAAAACACGCTAAAATGGCCATTTCTCCGTCTCGGAGCACCAATAGCCTTAAATATGAAAAATGCGCAATAATGGTGTGATTCTCATGTCCAAACGCACAAAGAAATCCAGCATCCGCGCCGCGAAAAAACCGGCCTCCAAATCCTCCGGCAAGCCCGCCAAGGCGAAGATCGCGAAGAAGAAGGCGGCAATCGCGATGAAAACGAGATCCAAACTCCTGATCAAGAAGTCTGCTGCCAAAAAAGCGCCGAATATCCGGAAATCCGCGAAGAAGGCGGACATAAAAATCCCGACGCCTCCTGCGCCCCCGGTGAAGAGGGAGATGTCCAAGGAATTGCAGGCGACCCTTTCCAGTGCGCAGGCCAGGCACTGGCTCATAGAGCTGGGCGGGGAGAACAGCCTCGACGTGATAAGGAACCTCCACGCGATCCCGAACGACGAGGATCTCGCCAAGAAGCTCAAGATAAAGGTCTCCGACGTCCGCGCGTCCCTCAACAAGCTGCACAACGAGGGCCTCGTCGCGTACGTGAGGGACAAGAACAATGAGACTGGCTGGTATTCGTATTCGTGGGTCCTCAACGAGGACCGCATAAGGAGATGGGTGGGCGACAAGGAGGCGTACCACCACTCTGCATACAAGCCCCAGGAAGGGGTGGACATCTATTTCTGCAAGGACTGCGGAGTGGAGCAGAGCGCAATGAAATTTGAGCTGGCTTTCGAGAATTCGTTCAAGTGCCCGAGCTGCGAGTCCGCGCTGGACCTGCTCGACGAGGCGAAATTCGAGCAGTTCAGAAAGGCCAAGGAAGCCGAGAGATGAGCGGATGGCAATCACCGCCTTCGAGCCGGAGCTAAACACCTATCTCGTCCCATTCTTCCAGGGAAAAATCCTGGTCTTGAAAAGGAAGAACGGTTTCTGGGAGTTCCCGGGCGGCAGCGTGGAGTTCGGGGAGCACCCGGAAAAGGCGGCCGTGCGCGAGACCAAGGAGGAGACCGGACTTGACGCCAGGAATCTCACCCTCCTTGGCATAACCTCCGCGGTCTATCCGAAAGACGGCACGGAGAAGCACTCTGTCTATGTCGTCTATAAAGGGGAGGTCGAAAAGCCGGATTTCATAATAAGCGGGGAACACGAGGAAGGCAGGTGGATAACCTTCACCGAGCTCGGATTCCTCAAGCTCGCGCTCAACGCGCAGGAAGTCGTGGACTTCTTGAAGGCAAAGGAATAGAGCAAATCAAACAGAATCAAAACAACGATAAAAGAATAAGAGAAAATCAACTCCCCTTGGCGCTCACCGAGGCGCAGTACTCTTTCTTGCTGTCATTGATCACGTTTGCGCATAACGAACCGTCGCCTTTCCTTGCGGCCATCTCCACCCAGCAGTCGTCCTTCAGCCCCGCGTCATCCACCTTCGCGCAGAGGTCGTCCCTGAGCTGCTGCGGCGCAAGTATGAGTATGCACCTGTCCTTCTGCGTCCCAGCGAGTAGGCACATGTCCGGCTCGTTGTTCTCCGTGGCGAACGTGCGCACGCACATGTCCCTCGTGGCCGCGTTCCTGGCGCACGCGAGCACGCTCTTCTCCGCGCTCAGCGCGTCGAGGAACAGGGCTTCGGTGGCGTTCGCGTCGACGAGCGCGGGCACCGCGAATTCCCCTGCGTCCGCGATTCCCCACTTCGCTTCAGCAAGCTTGGTCACGGTGTGCTTCGGCTCGCCCATGAACGAGTAATCCAGCTTTATCGAGAGCACGTCGCTCTCCCCGCTTATGCAATATTCGAACCCGTAATTCTTGGAATAGAAGAGCACAGGGTCGTTCGGGCTCATGCCCAGGTTGTTGAGGTCCGCCAGGTTGAGGACAGAATAGTCCAGCGTGTACTTCACCACGTCGCATTCCTTGCCGCCTTCGCTTCCCTCCTCCACGGTCCCGAACTTTATAGCGCCCTTGTCCACCAGGAGCTTGAACCTCTCAGCGTCCTTCTCCGCGTGCTGGTCGAAAAGCAGTCCCTCGGACTTGAGGAAACTTGGTTCCAGCGTGGAGTTCACCTCCACCTCGGAGCATGACGTCTGCCTGCCGAACGATATGCACAGCGCGCGGAGGCTCGAGTTCAGGTAAATCGTCTTCTTGTATATGCTGTTCCGCGTCTCGACTATCGCGAACTCCGGGGAATGCACCAACCTCGTGGTCACAGGATAGCCGTCCAAGTCGTCCGTATATTCGTAAGTGTAATTCCCGGTCCCGTATTTCGCCTCCTTCTCCAGGGCCGCCAGAACTATCGCGGATGCGTTCTTCCCTTCCGCGCCATGGCTTCCCATCAACCCTGAACCGAGCACGTACACTCCGAACACGAAAACTATTGTCGCGACGATCGCGAGCGCAGGCATCAAGTAATCCTTCAGTTGCATGCAATTCACCTGAAAATCTGTCCGCTAACCAGACACTATCTTGATAACATCTCCGTCGTTAAGAATATAATCCTTGCCGACCCGCAGGTTCTTCCTCGCGTCCACGGCGGAGATGAAGTTCTTCGCGAGGTCCGTGTGAACCCGCTCGGCGAGCTCCAAGGGGGTGGAACCCTTGGGTAGCAGGAACACGTTCGGAAGCACAGCCCCCTTCCTGTCGCTCCACTTGTGCTCGTCCTCCACCGGATACGCGGCTATCATGCCCATCATGCCGCCCACGACCTTCTCCAGCGCCTCCTGGACCCCGGCGCTCCCCCTCGTCTTGAGGTATTCGGCCATCCTGTCCAGTGCCTTCTTCTGGTCATCGCTCGCGTTGAGCACCCTGAACTCCGTGGCGCCCGGAACGTAGTCTATCACTCCGGCCTTCGCCGCCTTCCTGAGCGCGAGCTCGTAAGCCGCGGAGCAGAACACTATCCTTCCGGCGAACCTCTCGGAAAGCGCCTTCACTGCGGCCGGGTCCGCGCTGTCCACCTTGTTCGCGGCTATGAATATGGGCTTTAGCCTCCTCATCTCGTCTGCGAACGCGAACCTCTGCTTCTCGTCCCAGCTCAGGATCTCCGGGAGCCCGAGCTTCTTGACCGCCGCCTCGACCTGCGCCTGCGTCATCTTCATCGAAGCGAACACGTCGTAGAGCGCGGACACGGGCTTCCTGTGCACCTTGCCCCAGTTCCTTTCGATTATCCCGTATATCCAATGCGTTATCTCCTTCTCCAGGAACTCCACTTCCTTGGCCGGGTCGCAGCCTTCGCACGCGTTCCCTTCCAAATCGCTCCTGCCGCTCGCGTCTATCACCTGTATCAGCGCGTCGGCCTGCCTTATGTCGTCGAGGAACTGCAATCCGAGCCCCTTGCCCAGGTGGGCTTCGGGCACGAGCCCGGCCACATCCGTTATCTGTATCGGAATGAACCTCACGCCGTCTATGCACGAGGAATCGCGCGGCTCGCATTTCTTACCCAGCTCAACGTGCGGGCACGGCTTCCTCACGTACGCCATCGCCCGGTTCGGCTCTATGGTGGTGAACGGGAACGGGGCGATCTTCGCATCCGCCATGGTGAGCGCTGAGAAGAACGTGCTTTTGCCAGCGTTGGGCTTCCCCACTACTCCAATCAAAATCGGCATGGAAATCCCTTCCTGCGGGATTAGATTTAAAAAGTCTCATTCAAAAATATGATGCGACGGGTTTAAAATTCGTGTTGAGGTTTCATGAGTCTCGTACCAAAAAAAGTCTTCTTCACCAAGGGAGTCGGAAAGAGCAGGGACTACCTTTCATCTTTCGAGAGCGCGCTGCGGGACGCCGGAATAGCGCAGTTCAACATAGTGAGCGTGTCCAGCATATTCCCTCCCGGGTGCAAGATAATCACGAAGTCCGAGGGGCTCAAGCTGCTCAAGCCCGGGCAGGTGCTCTTCTGCGTGATGTCCCGCATAGCTTCTGACGAGCCGAACAGGCTGATCGCGGCGAGTGTGGGTTGCGCGATACCCAAGGACAAGAAGAAATACGGCTACCTGAGCGAGCACCACGCGTTCGGCCAGACCGACGAGAAGGCAGGAGAGTACGCGGAGGACCTCGCAGCCTCCATGCTCGCGACCACCGTGGGATTGCCGTTCAACCCGGAGCAGGCGTGGAACGAGCGCGAGAAATACTTCAAGATGAGCAAGGAGATAGTCAAGACCACAAACATAACCCAGTCCGCGATCTGCGACAAGAACAAGATGTGGACCACCGTGATCGCGGCAGCGGTCTTCATTCTCTGATTTAAAAAACCGGGCTTCGCATCAGCTCAAAACACGAAACCTGCAATCGCCATATGTTTTCTGCAGGCCGCCTTAGCTATTTCTTATGATGGCTGCCTATGTGCACCGCTGCGGCTCCGACGTTGAAATGCTTCTCGTAATCCATGACGGCCTTCGGATGGTTGTGGTTGCCGTGCGAATGATGAGCATGGGCGTGAGCAGGGTGCAGTTGCAGCGGCTGCACCATATTCTTCTGGAACGTTTCGATGAGCTGCTTGGCCTTCTCCGCGACCGGCTTAGCGCTTACCTGCACGAACTGCCTGGACCTCTGGACTAGGTTCCAGATGTGACTTTCTATGTCGAAGCGCTTCTTCCTGTGCTTCATGGTCTTGTACCACTTGCTCTTGTATCCTGAAAAGTCTGTCTTCAGGTAGAATTTGTATCCCTTCAGTTTCGATTCCTCTAGCTCCACGGGAGCCGCGCTAGGCCGGGCATCAGCATGCTTGGGCTCGAAGCCGTGCCAGCCCCTGAACGGTTTCGGGTTCAGGGTTTGGGGGTTCGGACCCAACTCACGAGCAGTGAAACTGAGCTTTTGAACCATGGGGATCTTATTGAAAAATGCCTTTAAATACGTTTCTGTGGCCAGTTCGGCAAATGGCGAACTAGCCAATTTGCATCTCGATGTTTTCCTTGGCCGCGAGGAGGAATTCATTCAATTTCTCCTTCGGTACGCTCGCTCCGGCAGCGACCGCATGCCCCCCGCCTATTCCGCCAGCCTTACCCGCGGCGTACGCGACCATCTGCCCCAGGTTTATGCCGCTACGTCTCCCTGCGCGCGAGGATACTTTAAGGTCTCCGGCCTCCCCGTACGAGACCCCGATTATGGGCTTCTGGCTTCCCTGGAGCACTATTCCACACACTATCCCGATTATGCCCTCGTCTATGGCGCCCCTCGCGTCCAGGAAAAGGAAAGCGCCCAGATCCGTCACGTGCGCCTTGGCGTATTCCACCCCGTCCCGTATCATCCTCTTGTGCAACGCGATGAACGAGGACGCCTCTAGGTACGCAGCCTCGTCTCCCATGCACACAGCTATGCCCAGCTCAGGCTTTCCGTGCCTTCCGCACGCGTTGAGCACCGTGGAGAATTCGTTGGCGTCGTAGAGCGCGCTTCTCCTCGGCCTCTTCGGGAGGTCGTACACCTCCCCTATGATATCGTACCTCTTTCCGTGCGAAGACAGGATCTCGGCTATCCTAGAGACCAGCTTCCGCTTCTCCTCCGAATCGAGGTCTGCATACACCCTCCACTCCTCCCCTTTCCTGAGGCCTATTCCAAGGTCCTCGAGGAGCTTCTGCGCATGCTCCTCCTTGTATGAAATGCCGGGTATGAAAGGCTCGTCGCTGTACGCGAGGAACTGCACCAGGGGGCGCGAGTACCGCCCGTAAAATCTCATATCCAGGCTCTTGCGTATCTCCCCTGCCGCGATCCCTTCCTCCAGCATCTTCCTGTTCGCGCCTACGAGCGGGTATTGCATGTCCCCCAGCGCCCCAACGAGCCCCAAGTCCGCGTTCTTCCTGAACGTGAAATACGCGGTCCCCGCGGCGCTCAGCTCGCTTCCGCCATCAACTCCATGCATGAGGGGATTGATTTGCGGCTTTTCGGTTTTCAGTTTCCCGTTTTCCATTTTGCACTGGTGGTGGTCTATTATCAGCACATCCTTCAATTCCGAGACGCGCTCGTAGTTGCCCAAATCAACGAAAATAATCTCCTTTTCGTCCCTCACCTTTTCGATTGCCGCATCATCCAGCTTCTTTATCGCGAGCATCCTGTGCGCCCTGCATTCGGAAGCGAACGCGCTTTTCACTATCGCCCCGGAACTCAGCCCGTCCGCGTCGTAGTGGTGCACTATGAGCGGATCCTTGAAGCTGAATGCTATCCTCTTCGCCTCAGCGGCGGCAGCGATGAATTCCTCGAAACCCATAACCGGGAACCCGAAACTATATCCTCAGCCCTGCCTTCATGTAAGACACGCCTATCGCAACCAGGAAAATTCCAGCCACTTTGGTAAGGGTCGAGATGGTCTGCGAGCCTGCGATTTCCCCTATCCTCCCTGCGTTGTCGAGCACGAGCCAGGACACGAACAGCGCGGCGGCAGTCGCGATCATCGGCACCCCGTAGCCGTCCTCCACGGACATGACTATGAGTGTGGTTATCAGTCCCGGGCCGGTGAGCATCGGAGTTGCGATAAGGGCCGTGACCGCATCCTTCTCCTCCTTTCCGTTCTTGGCCAGCTGGATGCCCAGCACGGTCTCTATGCCCAGCAGCGCGAGTATCATCCCGCCCGCTATCCTGAAAGAGTTTATGTCTATCCTGAGCATGTTCAGTATGCTGCCCCCTGCGAAAAGGAACGCGAACGCCGTGGCTCCTGCGATCAGCACCGCATCACGGGCGGCGTGCCTCGCTTCGCTCTCCTTGAATTTCTTCGTGAGCGTGAGGAATAGCGGCAGGCTGGCGAACGGGTCTATTATCACGAATATGTAGAAGAACGCTGAAACGAACGCCTCGAAATCTCCCATGCCTCCATTAGCCAGGCAAATTATTTAAACTCGAACTCGCCGCTCAGAATTTGAATTCCCCTGCGCCATTCCTCAATATCTTCTTCTCGACCAAGTCAACAACCGTGGACGCTTCCCCGAGCGCGGTTTTCCCTCCGTCTATCGCCAGCGCGACTTTTTTCAGCAGCGCCTTCTCCACCTCTCCGAACGAGGACGCATCGCCCCTGCCGCTGATGTTCGCGCTGGTCGCGGCTATAGGAGCGCCGAACGAGAGCACGAGCTTCCTGAGGAAGAAATGGTTGGGCACCCGCACCCCTATCCTGCCTGTTCCCGGTTCCGGGTTCCGCGTTCCGGTTATGCCAGCGAGTGTCTTGCCTTCCCTCAGCCTGACTATGAACGTGTACGGGCCTGGAAGGTGCTGCATGATCACATCCGCCTGCTCGTGGTCAAGATCGCACCATTCGTCTATCATGCGGAAGCCGCTCATTATGACCGCGAGGGGCTTGCCGCGCTCGCGCCCCTTCATCTTGTATATTTTTTCAATTACTTCGATCTTCCGTGCGTCCCCTCCCAGCCCATAGACAGTATCGGTCGGGAAAACCAGCACTCCGCCCTTCTTCAGTGCGGCGAGCCCCCTGCTGAGCGCCTTCTCGTATTCCTCCAAGCGGACTATCATCCTACCGCCTTCAGACCAGCTCCTGGCCCCTGAAGACTCTCTCGCAGTACGCGCACCTGTACTGCGTCCCTTCCTTGAGGAATTCTTCGTGCCCGTGCTCGGAATTGGTTATGCAGTTCGGGTTCGGGCACTTGCCTATGCCCAGCCTTTCCGGAAGCTCGGCCGTAAACTTCCTGTCCACGCGCTCGTTCCTGATTATGTTGACCGTGGCGTGCGGCGCCACCAAAGCTATGAGGTTGGCCTTGCCCTTGTCAACTATTATGCCCTCTATCTTGACTATGTCTTTCTTGCCCATCTTCTTGCTCGGCACGTTTATCATGAGCGCGACGCGGTAAGCATAGCTGTCGTCCACCCCAAGCAGGCTGAGCACCTTCTTGCCCATGCCGTTGGGTATGTGGTCTATCACCGTCCCGTTCAATATCTTCTCCACCGTGATCATGTCATCTCCTCCCGCCTTCGTTCGGAGAGTGTATGGGCGTGCTGACCAGCACGTGCATCTCCTTCTTCCCGAAGAGCGGCTTGCGTTCCCCGAATATCAGCGATCTGTTCCCGTTCAGCGGGATCATGTAGAGCGTGTCGCTTCCGGGCTTGAACATCCTGAAGAACTTCCTCTCTTCCGTCTGCGAGTCCATGTGGTTCACTATTTTGTGCCCGTTGAGCTGGAACTCGATCTTCCTTCCGTTCGCCTTGTATCCGAAGACCCTGTTTCCGCTGGCCTCCAGCTTCTGCAGAACCACCACTTCGAAGCCCAGCAGCCGCTGCGCCATCATTTTACACCCAGGCAGTGCTCTATGATCGCCATCCGCACCGGGACCGCGTTCGCGGCCTGCTGGAAGTACCTCGCGTGCGGACTACTGTCCACGTCCGCCGCTATCTCGTCCAGCTTGGGGAGCGGGTGGAGCACTATCACGCTCTTCTTCGCGTCGTCCAGGTCCGCGAGCTCGAGCCTGAACTCCTCCTTCACCTTCTTCGCCTCGTACTTGTCCGCGAATCTCTCCTCCTGGACCCGCACCACGTATATCACGTCCGCGTCCATGAAGTTCGGCTCGCTCTTCCTGATGATCCTGGTCTTGAACTTCTCTTCAATTTCGTTCACGGTCTCGTCGTTCAGCTCCAGCCCTTTGGGAGCTATGAGCGTTACGTTCGCACCGAACATCGCGAGCCCGTAGAGCACCGAATGTATCGCGCGGGCGTGCTTGAGGTCGCCGAACAGGACCACTTTCAACCCGGCTATCTTCCCCTTCTCATTCCTGATCGTGTATAAATCTATTAGCGCCTGCGTGGGGTGCTCGTTCGAGCCGTCGCCCGCGTTTATCACAGGCTTCTGCGCCAGCTTCGCCGCCAGCCGCGCGCTCCCTTCCTTGGGGTGCCTCACTGCTATCACGTCCACGTAGTTGTCCAGCATCCTCACGGTGTCCGAGAACGTCTCGCCCTTGGCCAGCGAGCTGGTCTCCGGGTTGAAGTCCACTACCTTCATGCCGAGGCGCACCGCGGCGCTCTGGAACGACAGCTTGGTGCGGGTGCTCGGCTCGAAGAACGCGGTTCCTAATATGCCCTTCCTTTCCTTGAAATCGCCCTTCTCTATCTTCTCCGCTTTCTCAAAGATAGCCTCTATGGTCTTCTTATCCAATTCTCTCATTGAGATTATATCCATGGTTACCCTAACTTTTAGGGCTGGCCGAGTTAAAATAGATTTGCTTTTGCCCTCCGCGCCCCTCGTGCTGATGTGCCCGTAGTCCAGAACGCGAAACTGAAAAGCAGGGATGAATAAGGTTTTGGGCTCACACGGATTCGAACCGTGGATTTTCTGCGTGTAAGGCAGACGTCTTAACCGCTCGACTATGAGCCCTCCCATATCCAGTCTTCGACATTTCGAAGACTGTCTCCCGAAAACCGTCTGTTTTCAGGATCCTTTTCTTTTAGAAAAAGAAAATATGTCGTCTAATTGACGACAATTCTTCGCGATACGCGAAGAAGGTCTGAGGGTTTCACCCAAAAAGAAAACTAATTTAGAATAAGGAACGGAGAGAATAAAAATCTAGAATCCGCTTCCGCGCACCGAGAACGGCTGGAGGAAAAGGTAGTGCTTCTCCTTGCCCTCGAGCTCGTTTAGTATCCTGTGCACGAACAGTATCGCCGGATCGGGAATCGAGTGGATCCTCGTCTTGAGGTCCGCGAAATTCTCGAATGGCTTCTTCTCCCTCTCCGCGAGCAGGAATTCGAGGTGCTTCTTGCCCACTCCGGGAAGGAGCTCGAGCTGGTGCACCCTCATGGATATGGGCGCGGCCTTGTTCATGAACGCGATGAAATCCTGCTCCCTTTCCAGCACCAACGACTTGAGCACCATGGGCAGATTGTCCTTCGCGCTCTGGGTGAGCTGGCTGAATGCGAGCTTGCCCTTTATCCGCTCTATTTCGTTGCGCTGCTCCTTGCCTATGTAGACCTTCTGGCCTATGGAAACCTGCGCGGTGGGCTTGAGGCTGGCTTCCAGAAGCGTGAAGAACTGGTGACCCACCATCTGGACCAAAGGTTCCCTCCGCGAATCCGTAGCCTTGCCTCTCGGCAGGTACTCTATTATCCAGGCATGTTCCTCCATCTTCCCACCAGAAAAAGTTTATCCGAAAAGTTTTATTATATCTTCCGCTTCCGCGTCGGTGAGGTCCACTTTGTCCTTCAGCGCAATCGTCTTCACCGTGGCTGCGCTCTTGGGAGCTATGTTCACGATTGTCACAGCAGTCTCGCGGGTGATCCTCTTGTTCTCCATGATCTTCTCCACGAGCTTCGCGGCTGTCTTGGCGTCCTGCTTGGCGAACTTCTCGCAGTAATCGAAAGCCTGCTTCTGCTCGTAGCCGAGCTCGCCTTCCTTCTCCCTCGCCTTGAGTATGTCCTTCACGCTCGCGAGCGTGAGGGGGCTGGATGAATTGACCTTCATGATGCCACCTCTATGCCGCCTTCTTGACCATCGCAGCCTTGGTTATGTGCACAGGGTTGACTATGAGCTCCTTGGCCTTGCCGCCGTCCATTATCTTCACGACGTATGCGTCGCCCTGCTTGCCCATCACTTCGCCGATCTTGCCGTTGTAGCGGGGGTGCGGAACTCCCTTGAAATAGGGCTTTATCGCGACCACTACGCACTCCCCCTTCTTGAACGGCTTGACGAACTCGTTCACGGTGAGCTTCTTCTGCATCTTCGTCGCTTTCGTTCCTTTAGAGAAGAATCCCTTTGACCTTTTCACCATAAGTATCTACCTCTGACCATTGATTTTGCATTTAATGAGGTATTCTATTTTAATGGCAGGGCTTTATAAACATTACCTTGTTTAATTGTTTTTAAATGTGCAGCGCACCCAGTTCTCAAGGCGCCCTGCGGTGATTGCGTGGAGAAAGACATCGATTTCAAGATCACGAACATCGTCTCCTCAGCTAATCTGGGGCTGGAGCTCGACCTCTTCTACATAGCGCAGAGGATAAAGGAGATAGAGTACGAGCCTGAGCAATTCCC
>JBBITJ010000012.1:15721-18870 GCA_037440825.1 Microcaldota archaeon
GCGATTTTGAAATTCAAGGACCCCAAGGTCTCATTGCTCCTGTTCAAGAACGGGAAGGTTATCTGCGCAGGCGCCACTAACAAGAAGCAGATAAAGGACACGCTCGTGAAGGCCAAGCAGATGCTCTCCAAGTATGGGGGGAAGTAGTCAGATCTTCTCCAGCACCTTGGTCTCGTTCTGCCCATTTGTCAATTTGTTTATCTTGTCGTAGAACTCTCCCTGTGCCCCGGCAGGGATTTCCACAACAACAATCAGGGAGCCGTCGTTAGCCCAGTGCTCCTTCACTATGCCCCAGCTCTTGAACGTGCCATACGAGCGGTGCGCGAACTCGGGCGGTATCTTCACGGCAAGCTTCAATTTCTCGAATTTCAGCGGGATGATTGTCCTAATCTCTTTCAATATGTCAGGAAGCTGGTCCCGCGCATCCCTGAACGGGTCCACATGAATTCTCGCCTTTTCCAGCGCCTCCTCTATCCTCGATTGGGTGTGCGGCGCATTTGTGCGCGGATCTATCGTTTCCCTCATCAAAATAGAGACTATCTGCCTGTACTTCTCCTCCGCCTTCTTCCTCTTCTGCTCGGTTGTGAGCTGGAGGTTCCCCTTCTTCAGTATCGTCTCAAGTATTTTGTACACATCAGTGGTCCCGAAAGCCTTCTGCACGTCCTGCGATTTAGCCTTCTCGGCCTTCTTCGCGTCCGCATATATCTCTTCAACCACCAGGATGTTCTTGGTGTCAGGCTTCCTTCCCTCCTTGTACATGTTCGCCATTTCAGGGTCCACGTACACCTCGAATGTCTTCCCGTCTATAGTGATATCGGCTATGATCGCCTTGTCAAGAGTAGTCATTCCTACCACCAACACCACTATTCAATATAACCGTTTTAATCCTATCCAAACCGCGTCTTCAGGCTCCAGATAACGTTTTAAACATTTCTTTGCATCATTTCATAACAAATAATCCGCTAGGACCACTCATCTCGCAGTGGGAGGAACGATTTATATGGACAAGAAGAAGATTTCCGACAGCATAACCAAAGTGCTCGAGGAGAAGGGAAAGAGGAAATTCAAGCAGAGCGTTGAAATCATTTTCAACTTCAGGAATGTCGACTTCTCCAAATCCGAGAACCGCCTGAACCTCGACATAGTGCTTCCCAAGGGCAAGGGCGCCAAAGCCCCAAAGATCGCCGTAGTGGGCGACGAGGCCACGACCAACGAGGCGAAGAAGGCAGGCGCAGACTTGACGATACTTCCCGCGGAGATTCCAGGATATTCGGCCAAGGAGAAGCTGGAGATGCTCGCTAATGATTATAGCATACTCGCGCAGCCCAACCAGATGGCCGCAATAGCCAAGAACCTGGGCCAGTACCTGGGTCCGAGGGGAAAGCTCCCCAGGCCGCTCGTGGGCAGCGTGAAGGACGCGATCGCGAAAGCGAAGCAGAGCGTCCGCATCTCCTCGAAAGGAAAGTACCTTCCCACAGTGCAGGCGTTCGTGGGCACGGAGGACATGCCTTCCGCAGACCTTGCGGATAACGCGGAAGCGGTGTACGAAGCCATAAAGGCCAAGATACCCGAGGGCAACATAAAGTCCATATACATGAAGCTGACGATGGGCAAGCCCATCAGGCTCTCGTAACGTGATACTCATGGCAAAAGCTAAAGAAGCGAAAGAAGTCAAGGCGAAGAAGGAAAGGATAGCGATAACGAAGAAGAAGCAGCAAGTCGCCGAGCTCTCGGGATTGCTCAAGAGCTACCCGACCATAGCTGTGGTGAACCTCAGGAACCTTCCTGACGACCTCCTCCAGTCTTCCAAGAAGAAGCTGAGGGAGTCCGACGGGACCGTGGTGAAGATATCCAAGCTCACGGTGCTCAAGAGGGTGCTCGAGAACGCGGGGCTCAAGGCCGAGGCTGACAAGATTTCCAATCCGTCAGCATTGCTGTTCACGAAGCACAGCGTGTACGCCCTTACATCGTTTTTCAGGAAGAACAGGAAAAAGGTCGCCGCGAAAGCCGGGCAGCTCGCGCCATTCGAGATAATGGTGCCTGCCGGGGATACGGATCTTCCTCCTGGACCTGCGCTTTCAGAGCTTAAGGCCGCAGGGCTCAACGTCATGATAAAGGCCGGAAAGATCGCGATAAACAAGGATTCCGTGGTGGCCAAGCAGGGCGAAGTGATAACAGCAGGAAAGGCCAAGGCCCTGCAGATGCTCGGCATCCTCCCGTTCGAAGTGGGCGTCGACCTGGTGTTCGCGTACGATGGGAAATATATCTACGGAACCGAGCTCCTGTCCATGGACGACGAGAAGTTCAAGGCAGACCTCGCGCAGGCGATGAGGGATGCGATGAACGCGGCCATAAACAGCAACTATTACTCTTCCAGCTCGATAGAGCAGCTTCTCGGCTCTGCCTTCAGGCAGGGCATGGCTATATCGAGCCTGAACAAGGAACAAACAACCCAATAATCAGGTGAAAACATGACTAAAGTCGACCCATATTTGCATGCGGTATTGCTCCTCCACGGGGCAGGAAAGGAAGTCAGCGAGTCGAGCATCGTTTCGGTGCTCAAGTCCGCTGGCGTCGAGGCTGACAGCGCCAAGGCGAAATTCCTTGCCGAAGCTGTGAAGGGCGTAAGCATGGAGGACCTCCTCAAGAACGCGACCGCGGTTGCGGCTGCGCCAGCTGCCGGAGCTGCTCCTGCGAAGGAGGAGAAGAAGGAGGAAGACACTGCCAAGAAGGAGGAGCAGGCTGCGGAAGGCCTTGCGAGCCTGTTCGGATAAAAGGGGCATATAAGGGGCGAATCAGCTTCCCCTTTTAGCAACCTCCTTGTCCGATAGTCGGCAAATCGAGTTTGCGCAGCACTAAAGTGCTCGCGCAAACACACCAAATCCTCCGGATTTGGTTTTTTTCCTTTCTTTCATTTTCCAAGATTAGCGTGAGCTATACGTTTTTTATGTTCTTAATTATTCAAAAGAAGTTGAAATGATTACAATTCCTATAGAAAAAGTTGGAATTGCAAAATGCCAGAAATCATCATATCGACTGGGAAAAACAAAATTGGAAAGTTCATAGAAGTAATTCTTTTTGACGAAGATATTTTCCACAACCCAAGAAATCTTAAGGAGACGATTCGAAGATTTATGCTAATTAGAGTA
>JBBITJ010000012.1:18970-29115 GCA_037440825.1 Microcaldota archaeon
TCTATCTGCTCAGGTAGATGCTCCAAGTAGCAGCATTATCGTCGGCACTATAAGCCCTCCCATTAGCATCGTCCTCTCCACACCCATCCTTATCGTCAGGTAGCCGATTAGGGAAGCGCCTGCAAAGACCGCGAGCCCCATGGGTCCGTCTATAAGGAAAACCACGAGCGCGAGGTAAGCGGCGAGCAATTTATTGAAATTGGAGAAGTCCAGCCCAGCTAGCGTAGAAATCCTCTTCCGCAAAAGAAATACTGCTATTGCGGCAATCCCTATCCCGAACATGAAATACAAGAGAAGCGCTTGCATGTTCGCGCCTATGTCCAGCACCTGCCCGAGATTGACGATGACTCCGTGCCTCGCCTTGTCTATCGCAGCGCTGCTTGCGAAAGCAAAAACAAATTGCCCAGCTCCGATAGCAGCAACAGTCGCGAGGTAATTGCCGCTCTCGAACGCCACGAAAAGCGAAGCGAGGGCAGCGACCTGCGCAGGCGAGCTTATCGCAGGAATAAGATTTGCAAGCCCGCCGAGCAGCGCTCCAAAGAGCGCATATTTCCACACTCCTGCTTCCACATTTCCCTCCTTCTGCGCAGGAATTCTACTCTTCCTGTAATTCAATATAGTGCCCATCGCGAAAAACCCGGAAAATAAGGGAAGGAATGCATCATGCACATCCAGCTTGAGCGCATAAGCGCCGAAAAATCCAGCTCCAAGAAAGATGAGCAGCGCATAAAGCGGATTCTTGGTCCTGAACACGAAAATCGCGGAAGCAATGATGAGGATAGGTGCGATATGCGGCCCCACAAACCCGTAAGCGAGAGGGTAAAACCGCAGTGCGGCCGGAATAAGGATAAGAGCCGCAATTGATGCGATAAGCACCGAAACGACCGTGGTTTTCAGAGCCACGATTCCCTTCCCTTCGCGCACCATCCTCTGCCCAGGAAGCACGGAAACCGCGCTCTGTTCGTCAGGCACTCCGAAAAATATGGACGGGATGTAGGAAAATACGATATGCGCTGAATACATGGAGACGATTAGAGCTGCCTTCTTCTCGTATTCCATATTCTGGAGAACAGCAATCGCAGAAATTAGGTTTGGGTGCAAGCCGGGAACAAGCCCGCTGAGCGCACCAAGAATCAGCCCGATAAGAAAAAACAGAATAAGCTCCATCTATACCTCACAAATCAGCCTTTCACAGATCTTCTCCCTTATCTGCTCCTTGGTGAGCTTGAGCTTCGCGACCCCTGTCTCAACCGCTTTCTCTGCGACTGCAGTAGCCACGCTGACCGCAACCGCCCTGTCGAACGGAAGCGGCACTATGGACGTATCACCGACCACTTTCACGCTGTTCGCAATGGCTTCAGCAGCAGCGACCATCATTTCAATGTTTATTTCTTTCGCGCGCACGTCCAGCGCTCCTCTCATCACTCCGGGGAACACGAGCACGTTGTTGGTCTGGTTCGGGGTGTCGCTTCTTCCCGTAGCCACAACTTTCGCGCCTGCATCCTTGGCCTCCTGGTAGCTTATTTCCGGGACAGGGTTGCTGAGCGCGAATACTATCGCATTAGGAGCCATGCTCTTGACCATCTCGGGAGTTATGGCCTTGGAGCCCGAAGCCGATGCCGCGATAACTATGTCCGCGCCTTTTATCGCCTCGGCAGCGCTTGCGCCGCCTTTCGCTCTTGGTTTCGAGTTCTTTATGAACCACTTTTTGTATTCTTCTATATCCTTCCTGCTGGAATCCAGCACTCCCCGCGAATCCAACACTGTGATGTTCTTCATCCCGTAGGCGAGTATGAGCTCCATGTTGCCCATCGTGGCTGCCCCTGCCCCGATAAGCACGACGCTTGCGTCCTTCCCCTTCCCTGCAACTTTAAGGGCGTTTATGAGCCCTGCGAGCACCACTATTCCGGTTCCGTGCCTGTCGTCGTGGAACACAGGTATATTCATCGTCTTCTTGAGCTCGTCGTAAATTTCGAATACCTTCGGCGTCTCTATGTCCTCCAGGTTTATCCCTCCGAAAGAGGGCTCGAGCATCTGGGTTATCTTGATTATATCCTCCTTGTTCGTGGTCTTGAGCGAGATTGGGACCGAATCCACACCCCCGAACTCCTTGAACAGCGCGGCCTTTCCTTCCATGACCGGGATTCCTGCCTCAGGCCCTATATTCCCTAGCCCGAGTATGCGCGTCCCGTCGTTCACCACAGCTACGAAATTGTTCTTGAGCGTGTAATCGTAAACAGTCTCAGGTTTGTCCCTGATCTCGAGGCAGACTTTCGCCACTCCGGGCGTGTATGCGAGGGAAAGGGCTTCTATGCTGTTGAGCGGAACCTTGCAGCTCACCCCTATCTTGCCCCTGTGCTTCTTGTGGAATTCGAGCGGATCCATGCTATCAACCCCTATTGATTTTAAGACGTTAACCTATCGCCTTATATAGAGATGGTTTTAAAATCATTAATAGGGTTTTTACGTTGATTGTCTGGTGAATTTTATGAACATCAAGCAGGTAGGCGAAGCCATCTGGGAAATCGAGAAAGAAGGGACGATGAAGGTTCCTGCATATATCTTCGGCACGCAGAAAGTCATGGAGAAGATGAAGACGGACCGCACGCTCCTTCAATTGCAGAACGTCGCGTCCCTGGAAGGGATAGTTGAGCGCGCGATGGTGATGCCTGACGGCCACGAAGGATACGGATTTCCCATAGGAGGAGTCGCGGCTTTCGATGCCGAAGAAGGGGTGATTTCTCCCGGAGGGATCGGCTACGACATCAACTGCTTGCCGGGCGACGCAAAAATTTTGGACGAGTTCGGGGCGATTAAGGAAATACAATCTTACTATAACGAAACGCACCTGGTGCAAAACGACGGCAAAATTGTCCTTGCCGGCCTTAGCAATGCAAACCTGGTTTCGCTTTCAGCAAATAAAATTGGCATCTCCAAAGCGCCGTACATAATGCGCAAAACAGAATCCGGGCAGATATACCAGATAAGGCTTGCTTCAGGCCAAGTGCTTAGGGCCACCGGCGAGCACCCCGTTCTTACCAGAAACGGAATGGTTCCGGCGAAAGAGCTGAAAATTGGAGATGAAGTCGGCGTGTTATTTTTCGAAGGCGTAGAGCACGAACCGCCTTCAGATGAGATTATTTTTGACGGTTCCGGGATGAGCAGAGAAATACAGAAGGAATTGATAGGTCGGAACCTGCTTCCATTGACCGCAGATCATCCGCAGCTGCCGCGGCTTGCCCGCCTTGCAGGGTATATTTTCGGGGACGGTTCAATTCACGAAAGCGACGGCAGGATGCACGTAAGCGCATTCGGGAAAAAAGATGATCTGGAAAAGGTAAAGAGGGATATAGAAGCGTTGGGTTTCTCTGCAAAAATATACAGGCGCGTGAGGGCCAGTAAAATAGAAACGCAGTATGGAGCAAGGGAGTTTCAGTCCGATTCGGCTGAATTGCACACATCAAGCAGGGCGTTCGCCCAACTGATGGCAGCGCTCGGGGTTCCAACCGGCAAAAAAACAAGCCAAAATTTCGAGGTACCGCGCTGGATAAGGAAAAGCAGGAAATGGGTGAAGAGGCTCTTCCTTGCAGCGTTTTTTGGCGCGGAAATGTCTGCACCCAATACGCTTTCAAAAACCTCGTTCTATTCTGCAGTCGTTGGACAGAATAAGAACAAGGAATGCGTTGAAAGCGCCAGATTGTTCATGCTCCAGATTGCCGAGATGCTTTATGAGTTCGGCATAAAGAGCAGTGAAATCAGTGTAAGGGATGAACACAGGAACAGGAAAGGGGAAACTGTACGCCTGCGCCTCATGATTTCAGGTGAAGAGAATCTCATCAAGCTCTGGAAGAAGATAGGGTTTGAGTATAATGAAAAAAGGAGCAGGCTCGCAGAGGTTGCATGCGCATACATACACGCGAAGAACCGCGTGCAAAAACAGAGAAGCGCCTTGGCGAAAAAGGTTCAGGAATACAAAAAACAGGGGTTCATGCTCAAAGAGATCCAGAAAATGTTTGTTTCCGAGATTGCGAACGCCCGTTTTATAGAACGCGCTTATTACGAAGGCAGCGAACCGAGGATTACGCTTTCCTTCAAATCTTTTAAGGCTTTTTCAGAAACGAAACTGGGCGAGATAGCTGCGAACGGCGTCCTATTTGAAAAAATCGAATCGATAGAAACCGAATCGTTCAACGGATACGTATTCGATTTCAATGTGGAGGAAACCCACAACTTCGTTGCGAACGGAATCGTGGTCTCGAACTGCGGCGTGCGCCTCGTAAGAACCGGACTCACTGTTGACCAGGTGAAGCCGAAAATCAAGCAGCTCGCAGACAAGCTGTTCGTCAACGTCCCTTCAGGAGTGGGGAGCGAGGGAAAGCTCAGGCTCCAGCACTCGGAATTGGACAAGGTCGCGATCGGAGGCACGGAATGGGCAGTTGACAACGGCTATGGATGGAAGGAGGATCTGGAGCGCACCGAGGAGTATGGGAGGATGGAGGGCGCGGACCCATCTAAAGTAACGCCTTCGGCGAAAGCGAGGGGGAAATCCCAATTGGGGACCCTGGGCGCAGGCAACCACTTCCTCGAAATCCAGAAAGTGGAGAAGATAATGAACGAGAGCGCAGCCAAATCCTTCGGGCTCGCGGAGAACGAGGTCGTGGTGATGATACACTGCGGCTCCCGCGGCTACGGGCACCAGATATGCACAGATAATTTAGGTTCGATGCTCAACCTCGCGAACAAGATGAACCTGTGGCTTCCGGACAGGGAGCTCGTGTATGCGCCGATAAAATCCAAGGAGGCGCAGGACTACCTCGCGGGCATGAAATGCGCAGTCAATTTCGCGTTCGCGAACAGGCAGCTCATAATGCACTGGGTAAGGCAGACGTTTGATGAAGTTATGGGAAAAGGGACGAGCGAGCAGATGAACCTCATCTACGACGTTGCCCACAACATAGCGAAAGTTGAGGAGCACGAAGTAGGGGGGAAGAGGAGGAAGCTGATGGTGCACAGGAAAGGCGCCACGCGCGCGTTCCACGCAGGTCGCCCGGAGCTTCCGCCTATTTACAGGAACGTGGGGCAGCCCGTAATAATTCCGGGTTCCATGGGCACTGCAAGCTACGTGCTCGTGGGGAATCCCAAAGGCGAATTCACCTGGGGAACCACCTGCCACGGCTCAGGAAGGGTGATGAGCAGGGGGGAGGCGATAAGGACGCACGACCCGAACAAGATTGTGAAGGACCTCGCGGAGCGCGAAGGGGTGTACATACGCGCAACGGACAAGAAAGTGATTTCAGAGGAGGCGCCGGACGCGTACAAGAATGTGGATGACGTGGTCGCGAGCGTGGCTTCCGCAGGCATCTCCGACATAGTGGCGAGGGTGAAGCCGCTCGCGGTCGTGAAGGGATAGTTTTTATTTTTTTGTTCCAGCTTTCGAAAGCGTTCGAAAAGCCGGGAAGCGGTTTGCCCAGTTCTCCCTGGTGGCGCACGGCCTGAATTTCATAGTCCTCTTCTATTACGTAGTGGTGACAGGCTGGACGCTAGCCTACCTTCTTTCATCAATAACCGGGCAATACCTCCCGCTTGGCTTCCCGGTGCTGGATTTCCTCGACGGCGAATTGGTCGCGCTCATGCTCGTCCTGGTCTTCGCCTAAGGGTGGAATGATTTCGAGAAAGCTTCTGGGAAAGTCGTGCCCGCACCACTCCTAGCCCCGTACGTGTTCCTTATATGTTTCTTCGTGCCTGCGGTGCTGCTCGCCTTCTCCATCGCCAGCATATTCTCGTGAAATTGCACAAAAGTTATAAACGTTCGGCGTGAACTGGGTTCATGTTCGAGGCATTCTTCATACTGGGGCTCACTATAATCGTCGGCTATGTAGCCCTCTTCATCGCGGACAGATACAAGATATCGCAGGTCATACTCCTGATGCTGTTCGGCTTCGTGCTCGGGCCGCTTACAGGGGTGGTGGATACGGGGGAAGGGTCCCTGATGCGTGCCATCTACCCGTTCATGGCCGTGCTTGCGCTCATAATTCTCCTGTTCGACGGCGGGCTTTCATTCAACATCTTCAACGTGTTCAAGGCGCTCACGAAATCCACAATCTTCACCTTCCTCGTCTTCCTCCTGAACATGCTGTTCGCGCTCATCATCGTCCCGATAACCGGGCTCAGGATAATAGAGGCGCTGATGCTGGGGGCGGTGCTCGGAGGCACTTCATCCGCGATTGTGATAGCGATGGCGGAGAAGACTGGCGCCAGCCAGGAAACCAAGTCCCTGCTGACGATAGAATCCACGCTCACCGACAGCCTCGTCATAATCTTCGTTTTCATCCTCATCCAGGCTATGGGCACGCTGGATTTCAGCCTGGGCTCTTTCGCGAACTCCCTCCTGAGCACGTTCTCTATCTCCATAATACTGGGCACAGTAGGAGCATTTGGGTGGAACTTCGCGCTCCAGCGCCTCACCAAATATGGCCTTGACTACATGCTCACAGTAGCCGCCCTCTTCATCCTCTATTCGCTCACCGAGGCTGTTGAGGCGAACGGCGCGCTCGCGGTTTTCGTGTTCGGGCTGGTTTTCGGCAACATGAAGAACATCCCATCCTCCTTCTTTTCGGTGTCCAAGTACAGGATGGACGAGAAGATAAAGGACTTCCAGAGCGAAGTGACGTTCTTCACCCGCACGTTCTTCTTCGCATACATCGGGATGCTTTTCCCGCTCCAGAGCATCACTTCGGACACCGTGGCAGTCAGCGTGCTGCTCACATCCCTGCTAATCGTGGCCAGATACCTGGGCGACCGCTTCGTGCTCAGGGGCGACGAGACGTACGAGAGGGAGCTTATAATCCCGATGCTGCCCAGGGGCCTCGCGGCCGCGGTCGTAGTCGGCATCCTCATAAGCAACGGCGTATTCATCCCGCATATGGAGGAGGTCGTTTTCATGGTTATATTCCTCACGAACATAATCGCAACCTTCGCGGTCTACGCTTACCACAACGGAAAGAAGCACGAGCCTGCAGTCCCTGAGGAAGGCGAGGAAAAGGAGGAAAAGAAGCCTGAGAAGGAAGCCCATGAATCGGAGCGCAAAGGAAAAGGAGGCGTGGCACGCCATTAGCGCCGATAAGGCGCTCTCAGCCCTCGAAACCCCTCCGAAAGGGCTTTCAGAGGATGAGGCAGAGCGCAGGCTGCGGCATTACGGCCTGAACGAGCTGAAGGAGAGCAGGCGCAAGACCGTGCTGGACGTGTTCGTGAGCCAGTTCAGGAGCCTCGTGGTGCTCATCCTGCTCGGAGCAGCCGCGATGTCCCTTTATATTGGGGAGGAGCTGAATGCGATAATGAAGACGACTCCGCTTACCCCTATGGACTGGCTCGCGATAGCAGCAGTCTCATCCACAATATTCATAGCATTCGAGATCCTGAAATTCGCAGAAAGGAGGGGTTTGAGCGTCCTTTCCTGAAAAATTCCCGCGGACCACAGAAGATATTTAAATCTCGGAAGCATTCTCAGTGCATGGCGCTCAGGATAGGCATGTGCGGGCTCGGCAAGACCGGCAGCATCATAGCCTCTAAGATAATAAAGGACAAGACCACCTCGCTTGTCCTTGCATCCACCGGCGCAGGGAATCGCTTCATAGGCTGGGACATAGGGAAATACCTAGGAAGGAGGCGGTACGGGGTGAAGATATCGGGGAGCGACACCCTCGAGCATGACATCGGGAAATCGTCGCCCAGGGTCATGATAGATTTCACTTCCCCGGAGGCCTCGCTGCGCAACCTGGAAATCTTCGCGAAGGCAGGAGTGAACGCGGTCATAGGCACCACGGGCTTCAGCACGAGGCAATTGAAACTCATCGACAGGTTCGCGAAAAGGATAGCGATAGTGCTCGCCCCCAACATCACCGAAGGGGTGAACATACTGATGGCGCTATCGCGCATAACCGCCAAGCTCTGGCCTGGTGCCGACATAGACATAATCGAGACGCACCACCGGGGCAAGAAGGATGCTCCATCAGGGACGGCAAAGCTCATCGCCCGCAAGATCCACGAGGACGATTCCAAAAGGGTGTGGAAATCCGGGATGCACAGGGGCGAGCGGGGCCACGAGATACGCGTGCATTCAGTGCGCAGCGGCGGCGTGATTTCAAGGCACGAGGTGCACTTCGCCACGCAGACCCAGACGCTGGCAATTTCCCATTCCACGATTTTCCGCGACGCGTTCGGCTCCGGCGCAATAAAGGCGGCCAGGTGGCTGGCCACCAAGAGCAAGGGGCTCTATTACATGGAGGACGTGCTCGGGCTGAAGACTATTTCGGTTGGTACCTGATGGATGTATTCCAGATTTTCGTAGCAGCAGGCGCAGCGGTCGCGCTCTTCCTCTACGGGATAGACCACCTGAGCGCGGAAATACAGCGCGCGGCAGGGGAGCGCATGCGCGGCCTCCTCTCAAACCTCACCTCGAACAGGTGGGTGGGTGCGCTCCTCGGCGCAATCACGACCGCACTGGTGCAGTCGAGCTCAGCCACCACCGTGATAACCGTGGGCCTGGTCAACGCAGGGGTCATTTCATTTTCCCAGAGCTTAGGAATAATCGCAGGGGCGAACATAGGAACCACCATCACGGCCCAGCTGGTGGCATTCGACCTCACTGAGACCGCGCCCCTGTTCATAATCGCGGGCTTCGTGATGAGCATATCTCAATGGAAATACCGCTTCCTGGGCAAGTCCGTGTTCTATTTCGGCCTGCTGTTCATGAGCTTCAACCTCATTTCGCAGGCGCTCGATCCCCTCAAGTCGGACGCGGCGTTCATAAGCTTCATAGCCGAGCTTGAAAATCCGATCCTCGGTCTCCTGTTCGGGATAGTGATCACCCTGCTGTTCCAGTCCAGCGCGGTCACCACGGGGATAACAGTCCTCCTAGGGGCCCAGGGCATAATCACCCTCGTCCAGGCGATCCCGGTCATATTGGGCGCCAACATAGGGACCACTTCCACCGCGATAATGGCCGCATACAGGCTGGATGCGTTCTCGAAGCGCGCAGCGGTCGCGCATACGATATTCAACTTCCTGGGCGTGCTCATTTTCCTGCCTATAATAGGCATTTTCGCCGCTTTCGTGCAGAGCCTCGGAGGCGGCACTGCGGTGATGATTGCGAACGCGCACCTGCTCTTCAATATAGCCACCGCATTGGTGTTCCTGGCATTCTCAAACCACATAGCGGATTTCGTCTCCTCGAAAGTGAAGACGGACAAGAAGGAGCTGATATTCAGGACGCAGTTCATAAGCCCGCAGCCGCCTGCTGAAACATCCAATGCGATAGAGGAAGTCAGGAAGGAGATGATCCACGACCTGGAGATGATCAGGGAACTGTTCATAGTTTCGATAGGCATGGCAAAGGCGGGGAACGTGTCTGAAATGCATTATGCGATGAAGCTCAAGTCGCTCAGCGATTTCCTAGGGGAGAAGGCTGCCGAGCGGCTCGCCGTGATTTCGCGCAGGAAGCTCTCCAACGAGGAGGCAGTAACGCTGTCCAAGCTCGCGCGCATATCCAGCGAGATCAGGCAGCTTTCCGAGCTGGGCAAGGACATGTACAAGGTCGCGAGGAGGATGGACGCGCGCGGGATGAAGATGATGCCCCAGTCCGTATCCGAGCTCTCCACGATAGACATACTGCTGTTCGACAACCTCTCCATGCTCGCGGAAAGCGGAGGGGAAATTGCGTTCTCTTCGCTGAAGTCCGCGGAGAGGAACCTGCACACCGCTTCCAGGCGCACAGCCAAATCCTACCTCGCGCACATACAGCGGCTGAAGAAGAGGACCTCGGAGGGGTTCACCGGCACTGAATTCACGCTCCTCCTTGCGATGGTCGAAACCGCGAACTCCAAGGTCGTGTGGATAATGAGGCAGCTGGCGAACGCAAGGAAGCACGTGCCGTGATTTCGTGCTGGGCATATCTTTTGAGGATTTGCTGAAGGGCGCGCTCTCCCGCCCGGTTTCCGTAGCATCCATAATATTCGCGAATCTTTCCATCATCCTAGGCGTGTTCTTCTTCAGCTGGTCTTTGGGCGACCTCATACTCCTCTACTGGGCTGAGAGCGCCGTGATAGGATTTTTCACCATATTGAAGATGTGGTTCGCGAAAGGGCACG
>JBBITJ010000013.1:0-11733 GCA_037440825.1 Microcaldota archaeon
TGAACAAGAATAAGCATTAGCCCCAGGAGGGGATTGAACCCCCGACTTCCAGTTTTTTCACCCAAACCTCCTCGTTAGAGGGGGGTTGCTTGGGGTCAAGCACTTTAGGGGGCGCTCCCCCTGAAGGGCTGTACGAAACTGGCGCTCTACCACTGAGCTACTGAGGCGCAATATTGTTTCCTGTTTTGTGTTTTCAGTTTCGAAATACGAAAGCTAGGGCGAGAACATTATCTCTCTGCTTCAAATCATTTTTATATCTTTCCAGTTTATTCAACCCGAAGGTGATGAAGTGAAAGGCCAGGGATCTACGGAATATCTTGTAATTCTCGCAGTTGTGCTCGTCGTTGCGCTCGTGGTGATCGGGCTTCTGGGCCAGTTCACGGAATTCGGAACCAGCGGTCTGGAGCAGCAGAGCAAGAGCTACTGGCACTCAGCAACCCCGATTTCCATCCAGAATATAAAAGTGAGCGGCACTTCGGTGGAGATTGAGGTGAAGAACCAGCTCGCGCAGCGCCTCAACCTCACGAACGCATCCTTCGACGGCGTGGACTTGGGAATAACGAACACGGTCCTTGCGGCAGGCCAGACCGCGGTGCTCAACGGAACACTGAGCAGTTTCACGTGCACGATAGGCCAGCCCTACGAGTTCCTCAACGTCACCTTCACGTACAACCAAGGAACTCTCTCCGGAATGAGGCAGGTCGGCTCGAAGCCGCTCTACGGAAGGTGCTCGTGAGCGCGGAGCGCCCTCGGACGTGAGAAAGCTTTTTATATTTTCTCCTATATGTTTTGCGCGGTGATCAGATGAAGGGACAAGGTTCAACGGAATACTTGGTCATCCTTGCAGTAGTCCTAGTAGTCGCTCTGATAGTCATAGGCTTGCTGGGCCAGTTCACGGAATTCGGAACCAGCGGTCTGGAGCAGCAGAGCAAGAGCTACTGGCAATCGGCCAGCCCGTTCTCCATCCAGAACGCGAAGATTAACTCGAGCGAAGTCAAACTCGAAGTGAAGAACATGCTCTCGCAGAGGCTCAACCTCACGGACATAAAGTTCGGGGACACTGTCGCGACCGCGACGACCATAAACGCGACCGGCGCTTCCGGAACGATATTCAACGCAGGAGAAATCAAGGTTCTCACGAGCGTCGGATACGCGATTCCGGGCGGATGCGAATTGGGCAACATATATCAGATCAACACCGTGCTGTTCACGTACAACGCTGGCAGCATAACCGGCCAGACGCAGGTTGGCGCGAAGCCGCTCTACGGAAGGTGCTCGTAACCTTCTTCCCTTTTCCTTTCCTTTTTCTTCAATTCTCTCTTCTCAGCGATTGATTAAGCTTTAAAACCATCCCGGCCTAGTGGATACCATGCCAATAGAGGATATTTCTTTGGAGGACGCGCAATCCGCCAAAAGGCTCGTTTCAAGATTTCCCAACGCCGGCTTCCAGGCGTCCAACATCGCCAAAGCAATATCCATAACGAACAGGATGAAGAAGGAGAAAGCCACCATCTATTTCACGTTCACCGCCAACATGGTGGCAACCGGGCTCAGGGGGCTGTTCGCGGAGCTGTGCAAAAGGAAATATGTCGACGTGATAATCACGACCGCAGGCGCGCTGGAGCACGACTTCATAAGGGCGCACGCGGATTATGGCCTGGGCGACTTCTCCATGGACGACGTGAAGCTGCACAGGGAGAGGACGAACCGCATAGGCAACGTCCTCGTGCCGACTGACAATTACATCTCCTTCGAGGAGAGGGTAACGCCTGTGCTGGAGAAGCTCTGGGCGGAAAAGAAAATCGCGAGCCCGAGCGAGATTTCATATGAGATGGGCGCGAGTCTGAAGGACGAGGGCTCGTTCCTTTACTGGTGCTCGAAAAACGGAATTCCGGTATTCTGCCCGGGCATAACCGACGGCGCGCTCGGCCTCCAGACGTATTTCTTCAAACAGAAGAGGAAGGACTTCGGGATAGACGTTACCAAGGACATGGGGAAGCTCGCATCGCTTACGCTCAATTCAGACAAGACCGGAGGCATAATCCTCGGCGGCGGAATCTCCAAGCACCACGCGATAGGCGCGAACATACTGCGCGGCGGATTCGACTACGCTGTGTACATGACCACCTCGCAGCCCTGGGACGGAAGCCTGAGCGGCGCAAGAAGCTCTGAGGCCGTGAGCTGGGGCAAGATTTCCGAGAAGGCGAACCACGTCACAGTGGACGCAGAGGCCACGATCGCGTTCCCGCTCCTCGTGGCGGGGCTGGAATTATGAACGAGTGGGTATTCTACATCCTCGCAGCCTGCACCGGCGTGTTCGTGAAGCTCGTGGACCAGATGGAGGACGTGCCTCCGGAGAACGAGCGGGACAAGAGGATGTACGGCATGCTCAAATACCCCCTCGCGATTGCTTACGGGCTGGTGATCGGCTATACGCTCTCGTTCTCCACATTCTCGACGCTCTGGCTCGCGGTGCTCGCTGCCCAGTTCATAACCGGCAAGATAGACAAGCCCAGCCATTTCATGGGCTTCTTCATCTCCATAGCGTTCGCAGTGGTCCTGGGGATAGGGAACCTGGATTTCTGGGACTTCTTCATCCTGATGGTCGCCGGAGCGATGGATGAGATGGAATTCGTGGCAGCGGTGCGCGACTACCGCCTCGTGCTCAAGCTCGCAACGCTCGCATTCGGCATCTTCGGCAGGTGGGAATATTTCATCGCGATAATCGCGTTCGACCTCGCATACTACGCGACAGGAAAATTGTTCCACAACGGCAAGGGGAAGGAGGGCGCTGCTCCGGCGCCGCCGGCTGCGCAGCCCGCATAGTTCAGCCTTACGAATATTTCCCCGAAGAATTCGTCTTGTTTCAGGTCCACCATCTTCTTCTGCGAAAGGTGGAGCAGGGGAATCAGCGTGTAGATGGTCTCGTCAGCGGTCTTCCTGTCCAGCAACGCTGAAAAAGTCGCCCAGCCTTCGCTGTCCGCGCGCTGCCTGAGCTTCCCGAAAACAGCCTCCATGCGCTCCTCTATGTCGAAGCGCGGCGCCTCTATGGTTATGACTTCCTCCACGCTGCGCGGCTTGGGCTTCTCGCGGTTGTCGTCGTATTTTATCACGCGCTCCATCTCCGTGAGCAGGTCCTTCAGGGTTACGGGGCCCTTGGGCGGTATGCGCGAAACGAGCTCCAATTTCGGGATTTCCTCGGCAGAGGGCTCTTCCGGATAGGTTTCCTGCAGCTGCGGCTCTTCCACTATCTTCAGGGCGTTGCTCTTGTACTTGAGCAGTATCGCAGCAGCGAGTATTATGTTCGCCGGCACGTGGAGATCCAGCGTCTTCATCTCCCTCACCCGCCCGAGGAAGCTGTTGGCGAGCACGATGATGTCTATGTTCCACGGATCGAGCTTCTCGGTCGCTATCATATCTAGAAGCACCTCCTTCCACGTGGGCTTGAGCACCATGCGCTCTATCTCGTTCTCGCCGCTCATAATCGAGTTTTAAAATATTCTTTTTTTAATCTAATCGGACAAATAAGGAATCGATTCGATGGCGGAAAAAGGCATCAGGCAGGTGGCAATTAATGGACATTACTGAAGCTAAAATACTGGACGCAGCAGAGCCGCTCTCAAAGGCTCTGGACGAGATACTGAAGAGCGGGACGGCGGTCTTCGTCACGAAGAACTCGCAGCTATTCGGGCTCATAGACGACAGGAACATGCGCATGGGTATCTCGGACGCGAGCAAGACGAAGTGCGAGAGCGCCTGCATCAAGTGCCCCTCGATAGCGAACAGCGCGGGCATACCCGAGCGCCTCGAGGCGTTCCTTGCAGGCCACTTCAAGTCCCTTCCGGTGCTGAACGCCAATGGCAGGATAATCGGAGCCACCACGCGCGCGGACTTCATACGCGAGCTGGTCTCCCAGAAGCTGGTTCCGCACGTGCAGGCGTACCAGCACATGAGCAGGCCGGTCTGCACCGTGGAGTGCGACCGCACGATCGCGGACGCGAAGTCCATGATGAAGAAGAACGAAGTGCACCACCTCGTCGTGACGCGCGGAGGCAATATAGCAGGGACGATATCCACCTTGGATTTCGCAGGCTTCCTCATCAATCCCCAGGGAAGGCAGTCCTACCAGCTCATAAGCAGCGTGCAGAACTTCGACTCCTACAAGCTGGAGCAGGTCATGCGCCCGAACTTCATAGCCATAGACGAGACCGCGACGCTCGAGGAGGCGGCCTCGAAGATGGCTTCGGAGAACGTCTCTTCCGTAGTCGTAGTGTCGCAGAAGAAGCCCGTGGGCATAATCGCGGCAACGGACATATTCAAGCTCGTGAAGAAGCTCTACGAGGAGGAGAAGGACGTGCTGGTGAGCGGGCTGGACCAGGACAACCTCGCGTACTACGGCAGAATAAAGGGCGAAATCCTCTCGATAGTAAGCAAATTCGATAAGTCCATGAAGATCGAGAACATCACGGTGCGCATAAAGAAGGGCAAGAGCATCTACGAAGCGGATACGCACTTCGACCTCAACAACAGGCACATCGCGTTCAAGTGCGAAGCATACAACCTCAGGGACACCATCGCCGCCATTTCGAAGGAGCTGAAAATACTGCTCGAGAAGGCGAAGAGCGCGAAGATGGAGCGCAAGAAGTCCTCTGCGCTAGAGGAGGGATAAAAGGGGCAACCATGGACACGGTTCACGAAACCAGGAACGGAAGGCGCGAAACCAGCTTTGGGCAGGTTAGCCTGGAATTCATGGTGATAATCGGTTTCATAATAATGCTCTTCATCCCGCTCGTCTTCTTCATCTATTACAAGACATCCGAGCTCAACAACGGCATAGAGGGGCTCGAGAGCCGCC
This sequence comes from Microcaldota archaeon, assembly GCA_037440825.1. Classification (GTDB taxonomy): domain Archaea; phylum Micrarchaeota; class Micrarchaeia; order Anstonellales; family Bilamarchaeaceae; genus JAHJBR01. Next base: position 4,856 of record JBBITJ010000013.1, read on the forward strand.
TCGTCTCGTCCAAGCTCGCTTTCATATCCAATTCGCTTGGCTTCCTCGGCGACCGCAACTCGCTCAAGGTCGAGATCACGCTTCCGGAGATGGTGCGGAGCCTTGAATTCAACACCCTTGGCGAAGGCGGCGAAGTGCTCATAACCATGAAGGACGGGACCCAGATTTCCCAGGTCACGAGCTTCCCGTTCGCAGGCACAGGCAGCTATGCTGGAGGCGCTGTGTACAAGCTTGAATTCATCTCCCAGAACGGCACGATCTACGTGCTTCCTTCTTCCTAGAATCAATCAGAGCTCGAAAGCGACCTTTCCCCTGCAGATCGTCTTTGCCACCCTTCCCCTGAGCCTCATTCCTTCGAAAGGGGACCATTTCGCCTTCGTTTCCATCTCTTCCCCCTTCACTATCCAGTCTTTCTTCAAATCAACCAGCGTGATGTTGCCCGCGAATCCAGCCTTTATCTTCCCGCAATCAGGAAGCCCCATTATACGCGCCGGATTCTCGGAGAACCTCTGCGCTATCCATTCGAGTGGGACGAGCTTCCTGCTGTACGCGTCGAGAAACAGCGCGAGTGCAGTCTCGAGCCCCGGGAATCCCCTGGCTCCTTCCTTTTTCTCCTCCACGAGGTGCGGCGCATGGTCCGTTCCCACTGCATCCACTTTCTTCAGGTTTCTCCACAGCATCTCGACCTCAACCCTGCTTCGCAGCGGCGGATTCACCAGTCCGAGCCCCTTCCCCATCTTCTTCCCTTCCTCCGTGCTGAGGAAAAGGTGGTGCGGCGTAACGTCCGCAGTGGCTTTTCCGTAGCTCTTGGCGATCGCGAGCTCCCTTGCAGTGGATACGTGCGTTATGTGGACTTTCCGCGCGGCCTTTTTCGCCAGCGTTATGGCGGTCCGCACCCTTTCCTCGTCTTCATAAGCGCTCTCCCCTTCAGCCTGAGCGTGCACCAAGATCTGCCTGTTACTGGGGAATTCCCGCATGTGCCTCAGCGCCCCTTCAGGGCTGAGCGACATGTTTCCAGTTGTCTTTCCCATGTAGAACTTGAGACTTCCAGGCCCAGCCTTTTTCACCTCATCGAAGTTGGAGTCCGTTGCGCCGAAATGGAACCTCACTTCGCACTCCGCCTTCTTCGCGAGCCCCATCTTATCATCAAGCGTCTCCTTCGTGATTGTGGGCTTCGGGCTGTTGTTAGGCATGTCGTATATGAGGGAATAGCCGCCAGCCAGCGCGGCCCTGCTTCCGCTCGCAAAATCCTCCTTCCATTCCTGCCCCGGCTCGCGCAGATGCGCGTGGATGTCTATCAGGCCGGGAAGCGCCACGAGCCCGGCAGCATTGACGAGCTCCTCCTGCGCGTCTATGCGGTTCGCGACCTTCTCTATTTTCCCTCCCCTGATGAGTATGTCTTTCCTGGAGAACCTCCCATCCACGTAAGCGGTCGCGTTCTTGACGAGCATGATGAGATAGGAAAAGAGAGATTTTTAAACGGTTATACAGAATAAAAACCATGAAAAGGCTGTTTCTCCTGCTTCTGCTCTGCACATTCGCGTTCGCGGAGTTCAAGCTCCAGGCAACGGACATATCCGTGAAGATCGCGGAAGACGGCTCTGCGGTTGTGGAGGAGAAGCTCGACCTCATAGCTTACGGCCAGTACAGCATGCAGCTCTACGAGAGCGGATACAACAAGAACACGCTCGCGAGCTGGCAGGAGCTCACCGGAATAAGCGAGATAAAGACGCACCTGAGCGCCAGGGGCGTGGACATAAGGAACATCGTGATACGGCCCCAGCCGCTCCAGAAGTCCAAGTCCGGGCTGGAGGTGTGGTACGGCCAGATAATCATAGATTACATCGCCCTTCCCGTCTACGACAAGTCCGGCAACGTGGTGAACAACACCGGCATAGTGCTCATGGACAAGTACAAGCCGCGCACCACCAGGTACACGCTCAACATCAATGCGTTCGATTTCGACAGGACGAATACAGGAGACATAAAGCTCGGGGAAGAGACCTATCTTTCGATAACCCCGCCCGCGAACGCGATGCTCACATACCTGAATCCTATCACCCAGGACATGCACGACACGAGGTTCCCGGCGCAATCGAGGACGCTCAAGTGGAACGGGCTCACGCTGGTGCAGTTCTCGCTCACCTACGAGGTCGAGCAGAGCCTGGACAAGGAAGTCGTGGAGTTCTTCTCGCGCCTGCAGGAGAGCATGCGCACCAGCCTGGTGAGCACCGAAGGGCTGGCAGGGCTCGCCATAGCTGCGATAATCGTGCTGTCGTACTTTTACCTGAGGCTTTCAAGGAGATGATTATGGCAGATTACAAGTACGAATCGGAGATGCTGGAGCAGCTCAAGCTTTCCAAGAAGGCTTCGCTAGACCAGATTGCCGCAGCGCTCAAGCTCGATAAGAACGCGCTCATGCGTCCGCTGACCTCGCTGGAGGAGAAGGGATTGGTGAAGAAGAGCGTGGAATCCACCTCTTCAGTTTCGCTTTCGGAAGAGGGGAAGAAATACCTTGTCGAAGGGCTCCCTGAAATCCGCGTGTACGAGAAAGCCAGGGCAGGGAAGTCCGTCGCGGACCTGGCGCAGGACGAGAGGCAGTTCGGGATAAAATGGGCGAAGGAAAAAGGGCTAGCTGCAGTGGAAGCTGGGAAGCTCAGGCCGCTCAAATCGCTCTCAGAAAAAGAGGTTTCGGCTTATTCAGAATCGTACCTCACCTCGCCTTCGAACGTGAAGGAGCTCGTGGCGCGCGGGCTCGCAACCGAGTCTGTGCGCAAGGAAATAACGCTCGAGATCACTGGAGAAGGGATCGGCGCGCGGCTCGGCGGAGGGGAAGGGCTCACCCAGCTCACCTCGGACATGCTGCGCACCGGCGCGTGGAAGAACGCGAAGTTCAAGGAATACGATGTCACAGTTCCAGCGAAGAACGCCCAGATGGGCAAGGTCCATCCCATAACGCACGCCATGGAGCGCATAAGGCGCATCTTCTCAGAAATGGGCTTCGAGGAGATGGAAGGAGGGTACGTGGAGAGCGCATTCTGGAACTTCGACGCGCTTTTCCAGCCCCAGGACCATCCGGCGCGCGAGCTCGCGGATACATTCTATTTGGAAAAAGAGGAGCCGCTTCCTGAGAAAAAGCTGGTGGAGCGCGTGAAGCAGGCGCATGAGAAAGGATGGGGCTACGCGTGGAGCGAGCAGGAAGCCAAGAGGAGAGTGCTGCGCACCCACACCACTGCCTTGAGCGCCCGCCACCTTTCCAAGATGGACAAGACGCCCAAGAAGTATTTCGCCGTGGGGCGCGTGTTCAGGAACGAGGCCACGGATTTCAAGCACCTTGCGGAATTCCACCAGGTCGAGGGCATACTCGCGTGGGAGGATGCGACGTTCAGAGACCTGCTGGGTATGCTCAGGCAATTCTATTCCAAGCTCGGGTTCAGGAAGATACGGTTCAGGCCGAGCTATTTCCCCTACACGGAGCCAAGCCTTGAAATAGAGGTGTATTTCGAGGAGAGGAAGCAGTGGATAGAGCTCGGAGGCGCGGGAATAATGCGCCCTGAAGTTTCTTATCCGCTTGCCAATACCTATCCTGTGCTCGCATGGGGCCTCAGCCTTGAGCGGCCCCTGATGATGCTCATGGGCCTCAGCGACATAAGGACGTTCTACAAGAACGACCTGGGCTGGCTCAAGAAGGCGAAGGTAAAAATATGAGATTGGGCAGCGCAGCGATTGCGGTCGCAATAATCATCGCCTTAGCCCTTGGAGTCATTATCCTTCTTCCGGAAGAGGGGCAGCAGCCCGCGCCTGCAGAAATGCAGAACGGCACGGTGCAGGCGCTGGAATTCGGGCGGGCAGGGGAATACGGCTATGTGACATTCTCTCATTCCGGCTCCGGCTCAGTGGAGCTGCTCGCGCTTTCCGAGCCTCCTAAAAGCGAAATAATTGTGTTGAGGAAGGACCTGCTGAACACCGAGCGCTACACCTATTTCATGGACCTCCTGCGTCCCCTGGAATCTAAGGGCTTCACGATAACCGAAGTTGAGGCTATAGGCGAGCCGAACAATACCATAATCATAATCCCGAGCAGCGCGATGCCCGAAGACGTGCTGCTGAGATTGGACAACCTGAGCGCCAGCAACCGCATCATCTACATAGGAAAGGCGGACCTCCTGTACTCGGACCGCCTGCTCAAGTCCGAATGGCTTGCAAACCTTTCGAATTACACGAAGGCGCATCTCACAATTGTGGAGAAGACGCTGGACGAATTCTACCTTGGAAAGAACTATTCTCTCTTCTCCGAAATAGAAATGAACGCATGGGCGGTGGAGAACTCCACCTCTTTTTCGTACAGCGGAAAGGGGATAAGCACAGTGTTCGTGCCGCTCGGGAACGCGGATTGGCTGCGCATGCTTCCGCTTTCCGATTCTAATAAGCTTCCTGAGCCCTCGGCTGAAATAGAGGGTGATTCCGAAGTTTTCCCGTGGCAGAGGGCGCAGGTCACGATAGAGCTCAACTACACCAACGGCACTGCTTATTATTCGCTGGAAAAGGACGGGAAGCAGGCGCAGGGCGGCGAGCTCGCGCGCGTGCGTTCAGATGAAGCGTTCCTTCTCACATTCTCGTTCCAGTCCTCAGGCGATTACATCGTCCGCGTGTACGACGCTTCCGGAACCCTGGGCGCGAAGAGGATACACGTTAGGAACCTCTCCATCTCCCTCGCCAGCGCGTACGGCAACCTCTACGAGTTCGACGTGCTGCTGGACGGAGAGCCGCTGGAGCGCGCCGAAGCCCAGGTGGGGCTCAACCATTCCTCCAATATCGTGGATGCGGAGATCAGGAACGGCAAGCTCTCCCTGCGCGCAGGGCTGCGGGAAGGCGAGAACGTATTCGTGATTTCAATTTTCGGGCACAAGAACTTCATTTCCTACATGAACAGCCAGGAAGGGCTCCTCGCGTTCTATGCGAAGTACCTGGGGCTGGGGCTAGTTGTAGTGGGAGCGTTCTACGTTGCTATGCGCATGAACCGCAAGCCAGTGTACAGGATAAGCGTCCCTGAAGGAGTCTTCGCCTCAAACCCTGAGGTAAAGGTTTCAGCAAAGGCGCTCCTCTCCTCAATGGAAGGGGTGGAGAAGGGCTTCGGCTGGAACGGCGTCCCACTGTACGCGAAGGAAATTGGGTTCGGGCTCAAGCACCTTACAGGTGGTATGGAAGTGAACGAGGGCAACGTGGAAGCGGTGATGAAAACCCTTGAAGAGAGGGGGCTGGTTAAAAGCCACCTGGGGCTCTACAGCTTGCCCTCCTGGGGCGACCACAGGAAAAATGCGCTCAAGCGCATAATACGGGACAAACTCATATCCAGCGGCACGGAATTCAAGGAGACCTCTTACGGGTTCTCGTGCGCTGAGCACGACATAGTGTTGGACGCGGAAAAGGCGAAGCGCGACTCCATAGTGGTGTTCGAGGACCAGGATTCGGTGAAATCCTACCTCTCCTCCCTCGAGGGGAAGGCGCGCGCCAGGATATACCTGAAGATGAGGAACGGCGTGCTCAGGCTCGCGGCGCTGGATGAGCTCGATGAACTTTTATAGTTGTAGGTGAATAGTATCGGCAGGGCACCTTACAATCCGTTGTGCTGTAAATGCCGCAAACCAGATGTGCTTCGGCACATAAAGTGCCTGCGCACATCTGCCAAATTCTCTTCGCAGATTTGGCTTTCCGGGCTTTTCGCGTTCCTAGTTTTCCTCCCGCTTTCGTTCGCCTATTCGTACCCTCCTCACGCGCTCGTGCAGTCGCATAATGATTTGCTCGCCGCTTCGCTCCTCGGCGACGATTGCCTCAACCGTTCCTCGCCCACCTACTCGGATCCCGTGATATGCGCGGAGATGGAGCTTCTCACCATCTACCCTTCAGTGGACAATTCGATTTCAGCTGACAACGAATCATGGATATTGTGGCGCTACGCTTACGACGCGTCCTCGCAGGACAGCACCTACACAGACGCCCATGGCTGCACTAGCTATTATCACAAGACCTTCCAGTGGGCCGAGTATTCAGCGAATTTTTCATTCCATTTCCGCAACCAGTCCTATTCCGTAGTTTCCACAGAGAACCCAAAATCCATCCCATTCCCCAGCGACACTCTGAACGAAAGCCAGGGCGACAATATCACCATTGTTTTGGAAGGAAAAATAGTTTTCCGCTACCGCTTCGACCATACGGTTTCATCCTGGGTTTGCGTGAACAACTCTTGTTCCTGCGAAGAGACGGTCTATCCGAGCGAGGCGTTCAACATCACCCGCGACCTGGAGAGCAACCTCAGCTATATAGTAGAAGCTGGTTCCCCCCTGCATTTCCTGAACAAGCCCGTGCTCTACGAGCAGTGGAAAGGCGACCCGCAATTCGAGGACCTGGTTTTCTCCAAGAGGAGGTTCTACCTGGCGTCCCTCTCCCTGGAAAATTCCACTTACGCGAATGCCTCCATTTACGAATTCAACATTACCAACGTTTCTTCGGACGCGTGGAGAATCGTTTCAACCCCGGTTTACAATTCCACGAACATGGGCATGGAGGAAATCCCGAACTTTTCAATTCCCGTGCCCCTGGAAGATGCGAACGACAGCTTCACATACCTCTACGTCTTCGACTCGAATCCGGATTTCCTGGGTCCGCACAACTACACGCTCAATTTCACGGATATGTTCGGGAACCGCTTCTCCAAGAAGTTCAACATAACCACGCGGCTGCTCACTCTCGGCAATTCCACGGGAGAGGACGGTTCGCAGGACATATCGGACAGGAGTCTATATCGCCCTTCTTCGCCTATTCAGGAGAAAGTATTTTCCCTCATCACGGTTTCATTGGGCGCGCTCGGCTTCCTCATC
>JBBITJ010000013.1:11833-25776 GCA_037440825.1 Microcaldota archaeon
GGAGAAAGTATTTTCCCTCATCACGGTTTCATTGGGCGCGCTCGGCTTCCTCATCCTCGCGATGCTGGTTTTGAGGAAATAGCAAAATCCGAAACAGGGGCTGGAAACCGAAAACCCCGACTAATCAGAAACAGGGAAAGCATGAGAAAAAGAAGCGCTAGGGGGGAGATTTGAACTCCCGGACGCAAGACGCGCAACAGGTTTCCACTAGTTTCCGAAACGGGAGAACCGCAACGGGAAACAATAGCAACCTGCCGCCCTACCGGGCTAGGCGACCCCAGCAGACAAACCTCTTAGGGGGCTCCGCCCACTAGCGGTTTTTCCTTGATTTCCCCACACCCCAGCGGGTGCGAACCAAGAACCGCTTATCCATGCGGTAAAATAGAACTAAGAGGATAATCCTTTTACCTGCCCACAGTTTTTAAACCTTAAAGCCCAACCCTTTGTGGTGGTAGAATGAAGGAATTGACCATACACGCAAAGAACAGGGTAGGCGTGCTGGCGGACATAGCGGAGCTCCTCGGCGGTTTAGGAGTTAACATAGACGCGATCTCGGCGCACGGAGAAGGCGAGCATGGGTTGATCAGGATACTCACCAACGATTCCAGGACTGCATTGAAGCACCTCGACAAGATTCCCGGGATAAAAGTGAAGGAATCCGACATAATAGTCGTGGACATGCCGAATCGGCCCGGAGAGCTCGGCAAGATAACGAGGAAGCTGGCCAACAAGGGCGTGGACCTCGAAAGCGTATACATAGCCGGAAGGGAGAACAACGTCACCCACATAGCGATAAAGCCCTCGAATGAGAGCTTCGAGAAGGCGAAGGAGGCATTGGGCATCAAATCCTGATACGATGTTAAAGGGCATCCTCTCTTCGCTGCACAAGCCAGCGAAAAGCTCCCACAAGGGCCAGAACGGCAAATTGCTCATCATAGGGGGCGGAGCGAAGTATTCCGGCTCCCCCTTATTTGAAATTCTTGCTGCAAGGCGTTTTGTGGACCTGCTCTACTTCTATCCGGGAGAGACCGATCCGTTCCTCATCCAGGCGGCGAAGAACATTCCCGAGACGATAGTGAAATACCGCCTCGACAACCTTTCGCAGATGGACTGCGTGCTTTTCGGCAGCGGCATGGACGGCGCTGATTTCGATATCTACGATCTGCTGGAGGACGCGAGGAAAATCGTAGTGGACGCGGACGGATTCAATTTCGTGGAGCCCTCGATGCTGGACAAGAGATTCATACTCACCCCGCACAAGCTGGAATTCGAGCGCTATTTCGGCATGGAGGCTACGGAGAAGAACGTAATCGCGATGGCAAAGCTCTACAAGTGCGTCATCCTGCGGAAAGGCACCCCGGACGTGATAACTGACGGCAAGAGGGTTTACAGGAACGACGTGCACAACGCGGGGATGACCAAGGGCGGTACAGGGGACGTGCTCGCAGGGCTCACCGCAGCGCTCGCGTGCACCAACCCCAACTTCGAGGCAGCTGTCGCTGCTGCTTACATAAACGGACTCGCAGGGAACATGCTCATGAAAGAATACGGGTACAATTACTGCGCCTCTGACCTTGCGGACAAGCTCGCCGAAGTTCATTTCAAAGCAACAAAGCGCTGATTTGTTCCACCCGGAACAAATCCGTTCTCCAAATTCTGAATTGCAGCTGAAGGCGCGTATCTCATCCTGAAAAGCGATGGAATCCTTGAAAAAGGCGGGCATAATATTGGCAATCCAGAACATGAACATCATGTTCGGGTTAGGGGAGGCGGAAGGACTGGAAAGCAGGTAGGGAAACCCTTTTTAAGCCAAAATTCCACTGTTCACTATGGCCTATTTCTTAGCCGATTACGTGTTCGCAGCCAAATACCCGTTCAGCTCCAAAGCGAAGGAGATAATGCGCGAGCGGAGCGTGGAGCCCAACGAATTCATGGCAGAGAAGGGCTTCAATAGGGTGAGCGCGGCCCTCAACGGCGAGCTCAGGCGCAAGCTCTTCCTGCACGAAGAAGACGCGATAGAGGAGATGATAGAATACGCTGCGGCGAGGATGATGCTTTCCTACATGCGCAACCGCTTCCTCACCAACAAGTACGCCATCTCGGAGTCCAAGAAGGCTTTCGCCTACCTGGGAGATGAGAGCGAAGAGAACGTTTCCGCGCTCGCGAAGGACATCGGAATCTCTTCATTCAAGGAGGATGCAGGTCGCCTCACGATTGACGTCGCGGATTTCCTGCTCTACGCGCCCAAGGACGTGCACTACAAGCTCATTTCAAGGGAGCTCAATAGGGGAAGGGTTTCCATAAACAGGCACGAGCGCATAAGGATAATCTCGGAAGCGGTGAAGAAGTACATGGAAAGGATGCCGCCTGCGCAGTCCATCCCCCCTGCGATAAAGAAGGCTGCTGAGAGGCTCCACGAGCTCCTTCCCAAGATCGAGCCCCAGAAGATATCGTTCAAGGAAGGGGAGAACCCGCCATGCATAGAGGCGATGCTGGATACGCTCAAGAAGCACGAGAACCTGGGGCACACGGGAAGGTGGTTGCTCGTTGTTTACATGATCAACCGGGGAGTGGGAAACGCGGACCTGGTGAAGGTGTTTTCAAATGCCCCTGACTTCAACGAGAAGACTACGGTATACCAGGTGGAACACGCGAGGAAAAGGGCGTACAAGATGCCGACCTGCTCCTCTGTGGTGGGCTATGGCTACTGCGTCGCTGACTGCGGGATCAGGAACCCGATGAGCTGGAGGAGCGGGATGAAGGTGCGCCTGAGGGCTGGTGCGGAAAAGAGCGAAGGCAAGGAAGAAAAAGAAGTGAAAAGCGAGACGTGAAAAGATGGACAAGGAGCTTCATTACACGCTGAAACGATTTTCCGATTACTATTCCAAGGCGAGCTTCAGCATTCCGGAAATAGAGAAGAGGGAGTTCGGCGTAGGGATAGAGAAGAAGATAGATTCGAGGCACATAGGGTTCACGAGCGAGCTCGAGTTCCGCACCTTCCTCGTCCACAACACTCCGCTTTACGTTTCGCACAGCGTCGCCTACTACCAATTGCCCAGGGCAACGCCGATGGAAAGGAAGAACTGGCTCGGCGCTGACCTTGTGTTCGACCTGGATTTCGAGACCGAGAGCAAGTACCTCTCCAGGCCGGATTTCGAGAAGGTGAGGGCTGACACGGTCAGGCTGGTTGAGGAATTCCTCATCCCGGACTTCGGAGTGGACGAGAAGCTGATGAGCGTGAACTTCTCAGGCAACAGGGGCTTCCACGTGCACGTGCGCGACCTCCGCTTCAGGCAGCTCAGGGGCGAGGAGCGCAAGGAGATAATAGAATACGTGAAGGGCATGGGGCTGAAATACGAATCTTTCTTCTCCCAGAAGGAGGCTGGGCAGTCCGGAGGAAGGACGATATACAGGGAAACCGGCCCGATGCCCACAGGAACCGGCTACGCGGGCAGGTTCGCGAACAAGGTAATCTCAGTGCTGGAATCAGAGCCTGAGCGCATAAGCCGCGTTTTCAAGGAAGAATCGAAAAGGCTTAATTTCATGAACGGCATAAGGGCTGGCAACTGGAGCATGCGCAAGCTCACCGAAGGGGTGGACCGGAAGCTCAGGGAAATCGCGGAGACCGAGCTTCCGTTGCGCACAGTGAACATAGACTCCGGAGTGACGCAGGACGCGAGCAAGCTTATCCGCGTGCCTGACACGCTGCACGGGAGCACGGGGCTGCGCGTTAAAACTATACCTCTGAAGGAGCTCGCGACATTCGATCCCATGAAGGACGCGGTGGTGTTCCCGGAAAAGCCGATAAATATAGCTGCGCTGGAGGACATTCCTGAAATAGAGATAGGAAGCGGAACGCAGGAAAAGATAGAGAAAGGGAAAACAAAGGAAGTGCCGGAATACTTCGCGCTCTACCTCAAATTGAAAGGGAGTGCGCGCCTGCTCATTTAGCCGCCTTCTTTTCAGGGGCCTTCTTGAACTTGAGCAGCGGCATCCTTATCGGAGGCACGACGTTGAGTATGGAAGCCACGAGCGTCGCGTTCGCAGTTCCCATGTGGTTGATCGCGTTCACTATGTTCTGCATGTACTCAGGCGGGAGCTTCTTCGCTTTCAAGCCGTCCTCTATCGTCTTCAGCGTGTCCTTCTCCTCCTTGGAGACTATCTCGCCCCTTATCTTTATCACGCCTGCGTTGTCCTTGTAGTTCGCGGTGTAGAGGAATCTGATTTTCACGGTGTCCTGCTCGACCTTCACGTCCTCCACATTGAAGAGCACGTCGAAGCCCTTCACGGGCATGCCTTCGTTCCTCTTCGCCTCGATCTCTGCAACCCTCATTCTCGTTATCATATACACACCTCTAAAAGTTGTATTCCAGCCTAGTTCACAGGTTAAATTTAAAAATTAAATCAGAACGGCAGGGGGATGAGGAGCGCTAGCTCCCGGACTACCTTGTAGAGCATCTTGTTGTACCATTGGTTCCTGGAGTTTATCACGTTCAGCAGCGCCTTGAACGCCTCCTTCTCTCCGGGCCCCATCTTACTTTCCGTGACTTTCTTGTGCTCCTTCCCGTCCACTATGGTGACTTCCTCCTGCTTCCCTATCTGCTTTTTGGCCTGCTCGAACCACGGCGGAAGCGAGGACGGCTTCTTCTTCAATGCCTTTATGAAATCGCTTGTGTTTATCGGCCGCTGCACAACTTCTTTCTCGGAAAGTTGCTGCGCCTCCTCTGGAGTTTTCCCTGCCTTGATGTACTCCTGCTTCTTCTTTTCTATACCTATGAACGCCTCCTTCCACGGGATTGTCGCAGCTTCATCCACCAGCGCTTTGAGGTCAGCGGAAGCGTAGCCCCACGTAGCAATCGCTAGCCTTATATAGGGGATGAACCTTGCGAGCGGCCTCTTTTTCGCGTGCATCTTTATGATCGCTATCCTAGAGCGGAAATCAGGCTCCGGGATGTATATGGCTTTCCCGAACCTTCCGCTCCTTCTCAACGCCGGGTCAACGTCCCAGGGCGCGTTCGTTGCCGCGATAACCAGCACGTTCTGGTTCGCCGCCTCTATTCCGTCCATTTCGTAGAGCAACTGGTTAACCGCCATCTTCATGTACTGCGCGCCCTCCTGCTGGTCCCTCCTTCCTCCCAATGCGTCCACTTCGTCGAAGAACAGCACGCACGGAGAATTCTTCCTCGCGAGCTCGAACACCTTGTGTATGTTCTTTTCCGTGTTTCCCACATACATGTCCAGCAAATCAGAAAGCTTGGCGTTTATGAAATTGGATGTACACTCGCCGGCAGCCGCCTTGACTATGTAGGTCTTTCCGCATCCGGGCGGTCCGTACATAAGTATGCCTCCTCCTCCGAGCTTGCCGTACTTGCGCGCGAGCTCGGGGTTGACCATCGGATAAACGATCGCCTCCCGTATCTCCTCCTTCATCTTGTCCATTCCCGCGACGTCGTTGAACGACATCTTGGGCTTCTGGAGCATCTTTATGTCTCCTGCTCCGCTCTTGCCCTCCCCTCCTTCGCCTCCTGCCTGCTGCTTCTTGCCTTTCACAGCTTCCAGGTGGGACTTGGCTTCGGAGAATTCGGGGTTCAATTCTATTGCCTTCTCGTAATCCCTTATGGCGTTGTCGAAATCGGCCGCGTACTCGTAAGCCAGTCCCCTGAGGTGCCACGCCTCGGCGAAATCCGGCTTGAGCTCTATCACTTTCGCGAAATCCACCACTGCCTTGTCGTATTCTTCCAGTGAAGCGTAGGAAAGCCCCCTGTTGTAGTACGCCTTGAGGTAGTTGGAATTGAGCGTTATCGCCTTGTCGTAATCCTTTATGGCGCTCTGGAAGTCCTGCTTCCTGTAATATGCGTCGCCCCTGTTGTTGTATATGATCGGGTTGTTGGGATCCAGCTCCGCGCTCTTCGTGTAATCCGTTATGCTGCGGTCGAAATTCTTGAGCTGGTAGTAGCTCAGCGCGCGGTTGAAATAAGCTTCTGAGAAAATCGGGTTGAGGAGGATAGCCATGTTGTAGTTTTCTATCGCCTTCTCGTAGTCCCCCCTTTCGTAATAGTCGTTGCCGATCTGGTAGTACATCCGTGCATCTACGGGGTTCGATTTTCTCGTCTCGACCATAGCGTACTAAATTGAAGAGTTAGGTTTAAATAACATCTCGCCTCATTCCAACGTATGAAGTCTGCAGTCTCCAGTTCCCAGTTTCGAAACGCGGAACGGAAAAATGGAAACCGCCATCTGCGCGGCCAGGTCGCCATAGAATACCTCATGAACTACGGCTGGGCCCTGCTCGTTCTCGCAATCGTCATCGGCTTCATGCTGTTCAGCGGCGTCTTCGACCCCAACTATTTTGTTGTTGAAGAGTGCTACTTGGGACCGTCGCTCACCTGCCAGGCGCAACTCGCTGGAGGCAGCCCGTCGGTGCTCTATTTCAGGATAACAAACGCAGCAGGCTTTCCGGTCAAGATACACGACATATATTTCACTGGGGAGAATATGGGCGCATCCGGCTACTCGACCAGCACGCTTTCCCTGGATTACGTGCTGAACAACAGCGTGTCCAAAGTGACCAGCATGTCTTTCCCTGGGCCTTCGCAGCCGCTCAAGAACAGCGTGAGGAAGATCATGGTGAATGTGACCTATTACATCTGCGCGGAGGAAGTGAACCCAGGCTGCACCGAGAACCTGGATTACTTCCGTACTGCTACGGGCTGGATAGTGACGAAGGCGCTCTGAGTCAGCAGTCCCTTATCAACGCGTAAGCCCCTGCCTTTTCCGCATCCTTCTCCTCCATTTTATTTGAAAAGACGAAAACCCTCTTCCCCTCCTTCGCCAGCTTCTTCACCAGCCCGGCATCGTCGGTCTCGACATAATAGTCCGCAACCCGCTTGTCCTTTTCCGCGCCGTTGGTCTTGCCTACCAGAAGTCTCCAGCTCTCCTTGAATTTATCCAGATCCAGGGCGCACGGAAGGTCCAGCACGGCTCTCGCCTTCACCGAAAGGAGCCTCTTTACCAGCTCTTCCCTGGGCGCGATTTCCACTTCTATATTAAGACGGTACGTCATGTGATCGTACAAATCGAAATTGGTGGTGTTCCCGCCCTTCGCGTTCAAATCCACTATGTGCAGAAATTTCACGTCTTGGGCAAAGGTGCGCAGAATATCCATGGGCTTCCCGACCTGCCTGAGGATGCCGTTCTCCTCGCGGAACGCGACCTTGTCCCGGATTGTCATCCGTATTCCCCTGATCATGCGGGACTATGGGCATGGAACGATATTAATACTTGTCCAGCAGGGTTGCAAACCCTTATTAATACATTTTAGTCTAATAATTATAACAAGTGATAGCCTGTTCGCCACAGAAAAAGTGCACGCGGGAGCGCCCTCATCTACTCCATAGCCGAGAGGAAGGGCTGCAAGGGCAAGCTTCTTTTCATAGCCAAGGCGCGGACTTTCGGAAATCCGTTCGCCGTGTTCGAAGGCGAGCCAGGCAACCCGTTCGATTACCTCTGATTCAGCGAAAAATACCTTTAAATATTTTTCTTTCAATATCCATTATCAAGGAATCTAATCTTAGTGCCGCAAAACGCAAAGCTCTAAACTGGGAACCAGAATTCACGCTTACAACACGAACGAAAGAATAAAAGGTGAAATTATGGCAAGGCAAGTTGGAGGACAGGAAGGATACGTCATGCCAGAAGGCGCGCAGCGCGTTCTCGGACGCGACGCGATGAGGATAAACATCGCGATTGGATACGCGGTGGCCAACATAATCAAAACCACTCTCGGCCCGAAGGGTATGGACAAGATGCTCGTTTCGGACCTGGGCGACATAGTGATAACGAACGACGGGGCCACCATCCTGGAAGAGATGAACGTGGAGCACCCTGCAGCCAAGCTCATGGTGGAAGTGGCCAAGACTCAGGACAAGGAAGTGGGCGACGGAACCACCACCAGCGTCGTGATTGCAGGAAACCTCCTGAAGAAGGCCGGCGATTTGCTGGACCAGAACATCCACCCCACCACGGTAATCAAAGGGTACGAGCTCGCGAGCCGCAAGGCGGAAGACGTGCTCAGGAAGACCTCGGACAAAGTAACCATGGAGGACGTGGAGACGCTCAAGAAGATTGCGCTCGTCTCGATGGGCTCCAAGGGAATAGGGAGCGAGAGCGAGAAGGCCAAGATCGGCGACCTCGTGGTGAAGGCGGTGAAGCAGGTCGCGGAGAAGAAGGATGGCAAGATTGTGGTTGACACGGACCTGATAAAGATAGAGAAGAAGGCGGGCGGAGAGGTGATGGACACTGACATCATCGTAGGAGTGCTCGTTGACAAGGAGATCGTGCACGCGGGAATGCCCAAGGAGCTCAAGAACGCGAAGATCGCGCTCATAGACGCCGCGCTCGAGATCGAGAAGACGGAGACAGACGCGAAGATTGAGATAACGAGCCCGAACCAGATGGAGGCTTTCCTCAAGCAGGAGGAGAAGATGCTCAAGGATATGGTGGACAAGATAGCAGCTTCCGGAGCGAACGCGGTGTTTTGCCAGAAGGGCATAGACGACCTCGCGCAGCACTACCTCGCCAAGGCTGGGATAGCCGCGGTAAGGAGGGTGAAGAAGAGCGACATGGAGAAGCTTTCCAGGGCTACGGGCGCGAAGATAGCATCCAGCCTCGAGGACCTCACCGCAAAGGACCTCGGATTCGCGGGAACCGTGCGCGAGCAGAAGATCGCAGGCGAGGCGATGGTGTTCGTGGAGAACTGCAAGGACCCCAAGAGCGTCACTATCTTCGTGAGGGGCGGAACCGACCACGTGGTGAGCGAGGTCGAGAGGGCAGTGAAGGACTCGATAGGCGCGGTTTCATCCAGCCTCGAGGACGGCGCGTTCGTCGCAGGAGGCGGAAGCATAGAGATGGAGCTTTCGAAGGAGCTCATGGCCTACGCAACGGAAATCGGGGGAAGGGAGCAGCTCGCGATACAGGCTTTCGCAGAAGCGCTCGAATCCATTCCGCGCACGCTTGCGGAGAACGCGGGAATGGACCCGATAGACACGCTTGTGACGCTCAGGAACAAGCACAAGGGCAAGGACGGCAAATACGCCGGAGTGGATGTGATTGCCGGCCAGGTCGGGGACATGCGCAATAACGGCGTTCTCGAGCCTGCGAAGGTGAAGAAGCAGGCGATTGCGAGCGCTACCGAGACTGCGAGGCTCATCCTGAGGATTGATGATATCATCAGCTCCAAAGGAAAGAGCAGCCCTAGCCCCGGAGACCACAGCGGAGGAAAGGGCGGCATGGGAGAAGAGATGTAAAAGGGGAATAAGGAAGCAATTCCTTCTCCTTTTATGAGCCTCTCTTGAAGCATAGGCCCAAACTTTGTGTGCGTCATGCGAAGCATGCTCGCACACAAACCAAACTTTTTATTTGTTTCTTTTCTCTTTGCAACTCTTTTTACTTCAAATCCTTCTTATCTTCAAAAGCTTGTACGCTGCGAAAGTTCCTCACGCAACTTCCAGCACGCATCCGAACGCGTTCGCCCCTGCGTATCTTGCGGAATCGTGCGAGAGCTTCCCAAAGAGATTCAGGGCAAACGCGGCAAGCTGGATGAACGCGCCCAGAAGCCCAATGAGAAGAAGCTCGGCCATTCAAACCCTCTTCATGAGGGGCTGCATCATGAACGGCATGAGGAACGCGGTAAGGGAGGACATCGCTGCTATCACCGTGTATTGCTCTTGCGTGAGCACGCCTTTCGTGAGCCCTATGAGCCCGACTATGAGCGCCACCTCCCCTCTTGGGGACATACCTATGCCCACGATCGCGCTCTCTATCGGTTTGAGCCTTATCGCAAGCCCGCCTATCCAGCAGCCCGCGAACTTGCTCGCGATGGCTATCGCAGTCACGATCAGTATGGGGACGAATAACGTGAAGATCGCGGAAACGTCCACCAGCATCCCGATGGATATGAAGAATATGGGCGCGAAGATTAGTTCCACTCCCTGCGTTCTGGAATCGATCTCCTGCCTGTGCCGGCTTCTGTTCAGTATTATGCCTGCGAGGAATGCGCCAACTATGCTGGAAAGGCCGATGTACTCGGATATGTAAGAATAAACGAACGCGAAAGACAGCACCGTCAGCAGGTTCTTGGAGTCGAAGTGGCTGGCATCTATGAAGTTCCTCACGAAATACCTGCCTGCGATCACCCCTCCAAACAAGAACACGATCGTGTTCCCTATGATGGGGAGTATCGATCCGATGTCTGCAGACTGGGACGAGAATACGGAAACGAACGACAGCACTAGGAGACCCAGCACGTCGTCTATTATCGCGGCGCCAAGTATCACCTCACCAAACTTCGTCTTCAGCAGCCCGTATTCCTTGAGCAGCGCCACTGTTATGCCTACGCTCGTGGCTACGAGCGCCGCCCCGAGGAACATCCCATAGACCGTGTCTGCGCCGCTCAGGATCGCGTATGCGTATCCCGCGGCGAACGGCACCACCACTCCCAAAAGGGCCACGATGCTGTTTTCGGCGTTGAATATGCTCCCGAATTTCACGTGCAGCCCGACCTTGAGGAGTATGAATATAGCCCCGAGCTGACCGAACACCTGGATCAGTTTTTCATCTGTTATGAAATGGGGTATGGTTTTTGGGAAGAACGGGACGATGGAAGTGACCGCGGGCCATACCATTTCCGCGAAGCTTTGGCTGAGCAGTACTCCTATGATGAGGAGCAGGACCACTGACGGCTGCTTGAGGTACACCACCGCGAGCTCGGCTGCCATGGCAAGCAGCAGCAGGAAGCTTATCTCGAAGAACAGGTGCTTCTCCTCCTCAACATAGCTGAAAACGCTCGTCCTTATGATGGATATGACGAGCAGGGCGAAAAGCCCGAGCACGATGAGCAGCACTATCGGCGCTACCCTGTCCCCGAATTTTTTCATTCCCTCAACCTCGCAACCGCTTCGCTGACCGGAATCATCTCCTCCTTTCCGCTCTCCATGTCCCGGAGCGTTACCTTGCCTTCCTTCGTCTCCTTCTCGCCCACTATGGCGACATACCTTATCCCGAGGGAATTGGCGTAATCGAACTGCTTTCCGAGGTTGCGCTCGTTCAGGTCAGCCTCTGCGGCTATTCCGCTTTTCCTGAATTCATCAGCAATCTTCGCAGCTTGCGAATAATACCCTTTCACTGAAGCGACGAACACCTTCGTGTACGTTTTCCTCGCGCTCTGGTCCTTGGCTTGCCGCTCCTTTATCAAATACATCAACCTCTCTATTCCCAGGCTTATCCCGGTTGCGTAATCGTTCTGCCCGTACAATCCGAGCAGGTTGTCGTATCTCCCGCCTCCTCCGCAGCTCCCTATCTCATCGCTCAGTTTTATCTCGAAAACCGGGCCGGTGTAATATCCCAAGCCGCGCACGAGGAAGAAATCCACCTTCACATCCAGGCCTTCACATCCTAAAACAATTTCCTCCAGCTCCTTCGCGCCCTCCTCGCTTATCTTCCTTGCAGCCTCTATCTTCTGCGCGTTGGTGCCTGTCGTAGCCAGCACGTCGAAAAGCGCGCTGCCGTTCTCCTTCCCGAGCAGCTTCTCCATGTCCACCCTGACTTTTTCCAGCCCGAGCTTGTCTATCTTATCCAGAAGGCGGAACACCATCTCCTTCTCTTCTTCAAAACCGAGCTTCGCAGCGAGCGCATCCAATATCTTCCTGTTGTTCAGCAGGAACTGGGGCTTCTCGAACCCCAGCGCGAAAAGCGCGTCGTTTGCGAGCCTCAGCAATTCCACTTCAGAGCGCATGCTTTTGCTTCCAATAATGTCAGCGTCGGCCTGCCAGAACTCCCTCATCCTTCCTTTCTGCGGCTCCTCCTTCCTCCATACTGTTGAAATGCAATATCTCTTGAACGGCTTCGGGATCGCGTTGTTCGCAGCCACTCGCGCAAGCGGAACCGTGAGGTCGAACCTCAGCCCGACTTCCTCGTCCTCCAATTTGAAAATCTGCCCTGCAATCTCGTCCCCGCTTTTCGCTTTGAGCGTGCTTATGTATTCCAGCGCAGGCGTATCCAGAGGGCGGAAGCCGTAGAGCCTGTAAACAGACGTGATCTTCTCTATCACCTGTTCCCTGGTAAGCATCTCTTCAGGAAGGAAATCCCTCATTCCCTTTGGTGTGAGCTTTTCTGCCATGCAATCATCTCTCGTATAACGTTTTTAAACATAAATAAAAAAGGAAAAAAAGAAAGAGCTACCTCACGACCTCTTCAGGCGCGATGCCCTGCTGCGCCAGCACTTCATTCACGTTCGCGAGGAACGCTATCGCGTAGTGCTCCGAGATGTTGCCCCTTCTGAGCTCGTCGGCAATCGCCTCCGCCCCTCCCTTCAGGTCGAAAATCCTGCGCTCATCCAGGATGACCTTCGGCGCGGCCTCGAAGATCACCGGTTTTCGCTTGACGGCGAATTCCAGGGAAGAAAAGCCTCGCAGTCCCTGTTCGATTCTGATCCCTGCCCCCCGTTCCTGCTGATGGCGCCGATTGGCGAGGAAGCCGGCCTTGCAAAGGAATTCGAGCAGTTGCGCGCGAGGGTTGCGGAACTTGGCGTTGCCGGAAACTTTTCCCTCTGGTCTTACCTGCACCTCTTCTGATTTTCCCATAATCTTACATCTTTATAAACTCCGTCGTCCAATACAGATGGGTGTTCTCATGGCGAGGCTGCTTGATTTTTACGCAAAAATGAAATGGAGCCCTGCTGCAAAGGAGCTTAGCAGGACCGCTGACCCTGATTTGTACGCGAAGCGCTTGGAAAAGACGCCGGAATCCAGGAAAATAGTGAGGAAATTCCACGACGCGCTCCTCGATTCATCCGAAGACCTGGTTTTCAGGGGAAACGCGGTTCCCCTGAAGAAGCTCGCGGCAGAGGGGCGCCTCAACCCGGACAACAGCAGCATTTCGATATCCATAAGCGGAGGCAGCCTGAGGGTGTTCGCGTTCCTCTCTTTCCTCGAAACGCTGCGCAACCACGGAATCCCGATAACGAACTACGCTGGCACTTCCGCAGGCTCGCTCGCCTCATTCATAGACCGCGCCGGCTTCGATTTCAAGAGCGTATGGAAAGTGATGGACGCGGAGCTGGTGGGCGCGCTCATGTTCGACATAAACTGGTGGAACCTGATAAGGCTCAGGAGCCCGCTGGAAGGCGACCGCATAATCAAGTTCGTGGAAACCTCGCTGGGCCAGCGCTACAAGTCGAAGACGATGGAAGAGCTGCCCGGGCTTTTCGTCACCTCCGTGCTCGTGAACTCGTACAGGAACCCCAAGATGTGCGACGGGAAGTACACGGGCGACATTTCTTCCTACGAGAGGGTGATATTCTCGTACCTGGACGACCCGCAGATGAAGGTCGCTGAAGCGCTCTTCTCCAGCATGTGCTTGCCCGTGTTCAAGAGCCTGAGGTTCAGAGAGAGGGAATTCACCGCGCTGATCAACACAGGGCTCAAGAAGGCCGCGCGCAAGGCCGCGCTGGAAGAGCCAGCGTTCGCCACCGTGCTTTCGACCAGGAACGGGAGGACCATAGACGGGGGGTACATGAACAACTTCCCCTTCGACATCCTCCTTATGAGGAGCGGACCTGCGGACGTCGTGATAAACCTCGTCGCGGACTACCCTGGCCAGGTGGAAGTGCCGGAAAAGACGATATTCAGCCCGCTCATCTCAACCCCTGTGGACATACATTTCAAGGAGGAGCTCGACATGGACCGCATAATATACAGGGACGCGAACGTGATCCACTGGGAGATAGGAAAAGACGTGCGGAACATTGGGCTCACCGATTTCCACAGGATTCCGGACCTCATTGAAGCAGGAAGGAAGAGCGCAACCGCGCTTCTCTCGAAGCTTGGAATCATCAGCTAGTTTTCTTGTTCTTCAGCGCAGCCTTGAGCAGCGCCACGAAAAGCGGG